>NZ_QSQJ01000005.1:0-105908 GCF_003436715.1 Prevotella sp. TF12-30
TACTCGCAAGTTACGCAATGCTGAGCGTGCCAAATACGAGATTCACAATGCCGTCAAGGATGCCTTGAAAGTCACAGGTAGTTGGCAGAAGTTCAAGAATGAACTTGCAAAACGAGGTGTTCACTTAGAGTTTGTCTATAAGGATAAGGAGCGAACCAAGGTTCAAGGCATCCGATTCTGTAAGGACGGATATAGCTTCAAGGGTACGCAGATTAGCCGAGGCTATAGCTTTGGCAAGCTGAATGCAAGGTTTGAGGGAATGGAGAACCATGTATCACCAAAATCCAACTCTACTTTGCAATACGAGCAAGGCTATCACAAGAGCAACCATGAGCCATCCATGTCGGATAGCAGCCAAGACCCTTGGGACGGCATTTCTTCCATTGGACTTTTTGCTTCTGCCAACGCTCAGACCTTTGAGTCTTTCCCAGAGGATGAATCAGCCAAGAAGAAAAAGAAGAAACGCAGAAAAGGCTTTAGCCTTTGATGCAAGTTACAAACCATTCAAACAACAAAAGAAATATGAAAGAAGAACTATTGGAAGCCATCTACGGCACAGTTGAGAGATTGGAGCAGAAAGTCGATGAACTTTCTGACTCCACAAAGAACGCAGGAGCAGAAAACGTTCCTGCAAGTAATGACATAACCAAGTTGGATAAGTCAATCAATGCGATGTTTACCAAGGAAGAGGAAGTCAGAGGTAAAATATCCAAATTAAGAGATGCCATTGTTGTTTTTGTTGACCTTATCAAGGTAGAACTTGGCAAAAATGAGCAGCGAAGCAAGTTCTTTGTTGATGCCATCAAGCTGATGAGACAAGAGAATGATGTTTCCTCGAAGGCATTGCAGGACAAACTTGAAGTGTTGAACAATTCACCTCAAAAGAAGGTTGTAACCCATCGCTTCGAGCCAACCTCAAAGAATGTTCTTCTTTTCATTGGTGGCTTGGCTCTATCCCTTGTCATTTCCATTTGGGGCAATCTCACCCAATGGCGAGATTACCAAGATTGGGAGGAGGCAGACTTGAAATATAGGGCATTGAAGATGGTGCTTTCTACTGATGACCCAAACATTCACTACATTGAAAAGTACTTCTCTATATGTCGAGACGAAAATGTTATAAATAATGTGAGGAATCGTGTTGCTGCTTACGAGGATTCTGTTCGCCACCATTATAAAATGATAGAAATGGCAACATACAAGGATAGTCTTACCAATTGCAAATTACTTGAAATTGAAGGTAAGAATATGCCTTGAAAAGCCAAATAAAGGACTTTTTCTTTATGTAACACAATTTTAATATTTCCGCAAATACGCTGTAATTTTTATATAGTACCTTTGCAACGTCATAATTCCTTATATACTGAGGATTGATAAGAATATAATAGATTAAGCAATAAAAAAATAATTATACAATGAATAATAAGGGGATTTTAACAACGGTCTTGTGCCTATCTGTAATGACCTCGACGATGGCACAGAATATCATGGGAAAAGTAGTGGACACCAAGGGTGAGCCTTTGGCTTTCGCCAATGTGGTGCTCCTAAACCGGCAAGACTCCGCGTTCGTCAAGGGAGCGGTGAGTGGAGAGGATGGTAGCTTCTCAATAGACTCCGTCTGCAATGGCGGAATCATCAAGGTGACATCCGTGGGCTACAAAACCATCTGCAAGGATTGCGAGGGTGAAAATGTGGGTGTCATCAAGATGGAAGAGGACAGCAAGATACTCGGTGAAGTTGTGGTGAAATCATCACGCCCTGTTATTGCCATCAAGGGCAATGCCTTGGTTACTACTGTAGTTAATTCTCAACTGTCTCATGCAGGCACGGCGAACGATGTGTTGCGCCAAGTGCCGATGGTTACTGGCAGGGATGGAAACTTCGAGGTGTTTGGTAAGGGTACGCCGCTCATCTATATCAATGGTCGTCTTGTCCAAGACAAAAATGAACTTGCACAGCTCAATTCACAGGACATCAAGAATGTTGAAGTCATTACAAATCCTGGTTCCAAGTATGATGCCTCCGTCAAGTCTGTCATCCGCATTCGCACCAAGTTGCCACAAGGTGACGGCTTTAGTGGAACACTTCGTGCGCAAAATGGCTTCCGCCACTATTTTTCGAGCATGGAGCAAGCTAACTTGAAATACCGTACGGGTGGACTGGAGTTGTTCACCAATCTCAATTACTATGGCGGCAAATTCTATAGTCATGAGAATACGAACATGGAAACGCAAGGTTCTACTACTTGGCTTCAGAACATAGAGAGCATCAACCGCATGAGAAATAATGAGTTCTTTGGCAAGTTTGGCTTGTCATGGATGATCAATGAACGTCATTCCATCGGTGCTTACTATATGAATGGAGTGGGTTTACAAAAGCCTCATTCAGATTATAGCTCTATATCGTATGCCAATGGTAAATTGGACGATGAGGTTTCCGCTGTGAAAGAGGAGAGAATTCATGCTGTGCCGAAGCACCATGCCAATATCTATTATAATGGTGATGTAGGCAAACTGGGCATTGACTTCAACATGGATTATATGTGGAGAAAGAAGCATGAAAATTCCGATCAGTCTGAGACGAATATGAATCAGCAGAAGAATTTGGTGGCATCCACAAGCATTGGACACTCACGGATGTTTGCGGAAAAGTTGGTGTTGAGCTATCCTTTGTGGAAAGGACAAATCGAAGTGGGAAATGAATATACAGCCTCTCAGGTGCTGAATGATTTCAATATCAATATGGCAACCATTGGCAACAGCAATACCAAGAGTGACGAGAAGAACATGGCTGGTTTCTTCTCCATCGGTCAACAGTTTGGGAAAATCGCAGTAGAGGCAGGTCTTCGCTATGAGCATGTTCGTTTTAAATATACAGAGGATGGACAACTCAAGGAAGATAAGAGCAAGACTTACAACAACGTGTTCCCTTCACTCGCCATTTCTACAGAGATAGGTAAGACACAATGGGCATTGAGCTACAACAGCAAGATGCAGCGTCCATCATACGATGACCTTGATGGAACACTCAACTATGTCAATCGCTTGACCTTGCAAAGTGGTAATCCTTATCTTTCTCCTGTCAAGATTCATTCCGTGGAGTTGATGGGTGCTTGGAAGCAATTCTTTGCAAAGGTATCATACGAGTACAAGAAGAATGCCATCATCAACGAATCGAAACCATACGGCGAGGATGGAGAAATGAAGTTGCTCACGATGGAGAATACGCCAAAGATACAAGAGTTGCAGGCTTTTCTTGGCGCACAATTCCAAATCGGATTTTGGCAACCAAAGGTAAATGCCGGCATCATCAAACAGTGGTTCACTGGGGAATATCTGGGTGAACGCAAGTCCTTCTATAATCCATTAGCTGTAGTACAGTTTCAGAATGCCATCCATTTACCAGGCGACATCTGGATGAACATAGACATAGAATGGAACAGCCGTGGTAACAAGGAAAATATGAAACTCAGTTCTTCCTCATACCTCAATGCCAAACTTTACAAGGCTTTTTGCAGAAATCGTTTCTCGGTTACGCTCGAAGGTAACGACATCTTCAACAAGAGCAATCGTGACGTACAATTCTACAACAAGGATGTTACGCTTTGGCAAAGCATCACAAACGACAGCCGTTCCTTGCTCTTGACATTGCAGTATAACTTCAATACATCAAGAAGCAGATACAAGGGACAAGGTGCTGGTAAAGAGGAGTTGAATCGCTTCTAAAGATAAAAAGAGGTATCCGAAAATCTTAAAAAGAGTAGGAATATTTCGTAATTTTATACATTATGGAAACAAACATTGTATTGAAGCTCTCAGAGAAAATAGAGCTTTGTGGATTAGAGGACGAGTGCATTGTCCTTGAAGACGAACACGCCGATGACATTTATGGTGGAAAGTTTGTCTGCTTTGGCAGTTACAACAACTGCTTATTTGGCAATTGTGCCTAAAATGGTACTTAGTATGTTTTTGAGAGTTGGCCTTTTGTGCCTTGTTTGACATAAAAAGTCACAGGGACAAAATACTCCTATACTGCAAAAGTATATGAAAGCCGATGTCAGGATCATCGTAAGCAACAAAACGTTGTGGCAGCAGGTATTTGGATAATTCTAGTAAGCAAATATAAAAAATGACACTTTGTGGTTATTCTTTACAAGAATTGCCACAAAGTGTCTTCATTGTTGTTGTAAAATCAAGGAGAACCACTATAATGTATATCCCAATGTCAGATGATAGCTGTGGTTCTTGAATTTAAACTGAGGTGACTTGTCAAGAAAACCACGAGAATAGCCTAATGTTACAGCATAACGATTGGCATAAACAAACTTTCCTTCAATTAAGCCTCCAACATCCCATCGCTTATAACCATCAAGGCGATTGGTATTATGTTGATAGTTGTTGAAGCTGTTCCATTTGAAGCTATTTCCTGAGTTTTCACCAGTATTCTCTGTTACATTCTCCTTGATAGATACCATGGAAAATCTACCATATGCACCAACTGATGGAATGAAATGCAATTTTTCACCCAAAGTGAAGTCATATCCAAACTTGACTGGAATTTGGATAGATACTTCTCTTGAATTTACCGAAGGGAATGCAGCTGTTAGTCCACCATTATAAAGATAGTCCGACATGGCGGTATAGCTACCTGCCGTCATCAAGAAGTCTATTCCTGAAGAATAGACAAACTTCTTGCTTGTTTCATAGGATACACCAACACCTACACTAGCACCCATTTTCATTTTTCTATCTTGGGCAGCATAGGATTTTCCACCAGCAAAACCAGATAAGTTTGCACCAGTATGTACATCTACTTTGACTCCCTGTTGTGCCATGCTGCACAAAGGAAAAAGGCTTGCCATAATAGCAAGACTTATTAATGCAATTTTTTTCATTTTATTATGTTGCTATTTTTACTTTTAAAATATATTATAAATAATATCCAATGCCTATAAATACCTCATCTCCTCTTTTCTTTTTCTCAAATTCTATATGCGTGTTTCCTAAGTACGCATTTCTAGCACTTCCGTAGATGTCAAGGTTGGAAAAGGTGTATCCTAAAGTAAATTTCCATCTGTCACTGACAAGATTGGCTGAAACACTTGTCTCATGATAAAATGGCGTTCCGCTTTTTATGTTCTTTATATCTATTGGCGAATATGAATCTGGTAGTTGCCCATTGTCAGGCTGGGGATATGCATGCCCTTTTGTGAAATGATTAAGAGGTAAAAGAATTCCATACTCCATTCTAAATATCAACTTATCTCCAACGTTATCAAGTTTTATAGATGGAGCGCATAGGTGGATAGATGGATGTAAGATAAATTGATACATAAATGTGGAATATTCGTCAAGTTCATATTTACCTTCGGGGCATACTATGTGTAGGCTTTCATCTTGCTTACACGGATTGAGAAATTTCATCCCTACATTTATGCCAAGGAAAGAAATAGGATTATATTCCCCTTGTACTTCCAAGAACCAAGTATTGTAATTCGCGCCTAACCCTGCATTTAAATTTACGCAGAAGTGATGTACAGGTTCATCCATCTCTTTCTTGTTCTGGCAAAGTGCTGCCGTTGTAGTGAGAAGTGCGATACCTATAAAAAACATTCTTAGCATATTCTGAATTTTTGATTTAACCTAAACTTTTCGAGTGCAAAAATATTAAGATATTTCAGACTATGCAAGTACAATCATCGTGATTCGGAGAAATTGAGGTGTGAATCACTCAAAACAACAGATGAACCTTATCTTACTATGCTATGAATGGTTTATAAGCGAAAATAGCGGATTCATGAGCGTTTTTTCGTCATTCATGGTTCTTACTATTGTCTATCTCGAAAAAAAACACTAAATTTGCAAGCAAAAAAATGAGTTATATGAAGAAATATCATAGTCTTATAAAGAATTGGTTCATCATATCCATCGCTACATGCATCTTTTCCTACTTGCTATGGGCACTGATGGACTTTGATACGTTTGTGGGTACAGGTGTCACTTTCAAGGACTTGTGCTTCGACATAGTATATTGTTCTTTTTATACATTATTCTCTTTGTGGATTTCTATTTCTTTGGGTAACATTTTTGTTAAAAACAAGATAAGCTATCCTCGCTTTGCCACCCATATTCTATTGTTGCTGCTAGCCAATTCTGTTTGGGCTGTGGCATTTGAAAACATATTTGATAATCTTTGGCATGCTGGGAACGATGTGTATTGGGACAGATTATATATTTTTGGATTAATCGCCACATTGCTGACCATGGTGAATGCGTGCCTATATTATTGTTCCATCCTCATCAGAAAAGAGAAGGAAACCGTAGTGCTTACCAATAATCTCTTGCGTCAGCAGATGAATCCGCATTTCATATTCAACAGCATCAACACGTTGGCAGACTTGATTGAGGAGAATCCTGTACAGGCAGAAAGTTTCACTCTGAAATTCTCAGAAATCTATAGATATGTAGTCACACATCTGGATGATGAGACGGTGCCAGTACATGAAGAGATTCATTTCGTGAAGAACTATTGTGAGCTTCAAGAGATAAGTTCTCCTCATACCATACATGTGGAAATTGCCGAAGAACTGGAAATATGCAAGAATAAGACCTTGCCATTGGCGATACAAATGATGGTAGAGAATGCGATAAAGCATAACTGTCATACCAAGGAAAGACCGCTTTTTATCTCAGTGTATTGTCATGGCGAATATATTATCGTTAGAAATGTAGTGAATCCGATAAAGAGCACTTTACCTACAACACAAAAGGGATTGTCAAACTTGCGTCTGCGCTATAGTCTATTAGGAAAGGAACTAGTCGTTAGTAACGACAATAAATATTTTGAAGTTAAACTTCCAATCTTATCAAAATCATGAAAGTTTTAATCATAGAAGACGAAGAACGTGGCTTTTCAAGACTGAAACGCCTCTTGCAAAACATAGACAACTCTATGGAAATACAAGGACCGTTAACAACAATGAGAGCGGTCATCGACTATCTGCAAAATCCGCATGACGAGGATGTAATCTTTGCGGATATTAGACTGGGCGATGGTGATGTGTTCGAGGCTTTCTTGGAGATAGCCCCAACTTCGCCTGTGATATTCACCACGGCTTATAATGAATATGCCTTGGAAGCATTCAAGAGCAATGGCATCGCCTATCTTCAGAAACCGATATTGCCAGAAGAATTGGAGAAAGCTCTAATAAAGGCTAAAGCCCTGTGCAATAAAATCATAGATTACTCAGCTCTGATGGAGAAAATGGGGATGGCAACAGGCAAGAAATGGAGAGACCATTTCCTTGTGCATATCTATGATGGCTTCAAACTTGTCAAGACAACTGACATTAGTTATTTCTTATCAGAGAATGGTGTCGTTAGGGCATACCTTAGTGATGGTAATTCTGTACCCATCAACCAATCTTTGAATGACTTGGAGCTGCAATTAAATCCCAATTTGTTCTTCCGTGTCAGCCGCCAATATATGGTAAATATCGAGCGCATAGACAAACTCACCAATTTCTTCAAATACAAAATGACCATTAGCCTTCATGGATTTCCTGAGTTGCGAATTGTGGTCAGCAAAGACAAAATCATGCAATTGAAGAATTGGCTCGACAGATGAAGACAAGAATTGACTTGATGTTTTTTCGCACAACTATATAAAAAAAGAAGTTTCACTGTGGTACATATTGAAGGGAGGCGTACCACGGTGAAAATTATGGAAACAGACAATATACATTAAATTTGGATTCACTGATGTTTCTAATCTCAAATTACTTGCGAAGCAAGGTTTTACTATAAAAAGTTCTAATTTCCATAAAATTCCTCTTGTAAATCATTGGATATTTAGAAAAATATCGTATCTTTGTCCCCGAATTGAGGCGTTCTTTGCATATTGCAAAATACAGAAACGAGCAGAAGTCCGCTCGTTTCCATATTGTTACCTATATAATATAGGCAAACGCCCAACTTCTTGATTTTCAATCAAAGTCCAATTTAGAGCGAGTTAGAAATATTAACATTGAAATTTTTCGATGAAACCTTTGCGTATATGCATTTTTCTTCGTAACTTCGCAGCGGAATATAAAGAAGGAAAACAATGGAAGAGATTAGAAAATATCCGGTGGGCATACAAACCTTCTCTGAGATACGAGAAGAAAACTATGTGTATGTGGATAAAACTAAGTATATTGTAGATTTCGTAAGAAATGGATCCAAATATCTGTTTCTGAGTCGCCCAAGACGATTCGGAAAGTCTCTTTTTGTCTCTACGCTTCAGGCTTATTTTGAAGGAAGAAAGAATCTGTTTGATGGGCTTGCCCTTGGGGATTATGAGAAGGAATGGGTAAAGTATCCAGTTTTTCATTTTGATATGAGTACGGCAAAGCACATGAATCCTGCTGACTTAATCAATGAATTGGAAGGTAAGCTAAGCCAGCTGGAACAAATCTATGGTACGGAAGATTGGGCTATTAAGACTAACCAGCGTTTGGAATGTCTGGTAAAACGTGCTTATAAGCAGACGGGACAGAAGGTAGTCATTCTCATCGATGAGTATGATGCTCCATTGCTGGATGTCGTGCATGAGAAGGAAAATCTGGTAGAACTCCGTTTGATCATGAAGAACTTCTATAGCCCTATAAAATACTTGGACCCTTGGTTGCGTTTCGTTTTTATTACTGGTATTACCAAGTTCTCTCAATTAAGTATCTTTAGTGAAATCAACAACCTGGATAATATCAGCATGTTCGACCAGTATTCTGCTATCTGCGGTATCAGTAAGGCGGAACTTCTGAATGATATGAAGCCAGATGTGGAGTTGTTGGCAAAGCATTTAGGCAGAACCTTTGAAGAGACAATAGGTGAACTGACGTCATATTATGATGGCTATCATTTCAGTGATCATTCTGAAGATATATTCAATCCTTTCAGTCTTGTGAAGGCCTTGAAGAACAAAAAGGTTTCGGCTTATTGGTTCAGTTCCGGTACGCCAAGTTATCTCATCAAGACTTTGCAGAAGTATCATGTGGGAGTAATGGATATAGAGCAGAAAAGTGTAGGGGTTGATGACTTTGATGTTTCGCCAGAGCAGATGACTTCAGCACTTCCTTTGCTCTACCAGAGTGGTTATCTTACCATCAAGAAGTATAATCCGCTATTGCAATGCTATCAGCTGGACTATCCTAACAGGGAAGTGCGCATAGGAATGTTGAAATCGCTGGCGCCAAACTATCTGTCTCCAATTCAATTGGATAATAATAGTTTTATCTTTGCCTTTTTGGAACAGCTCTATGGCAACAACATGGATGGCGCCCTTCAGAAGATGCAAGCTTATCTTGCTAGTATCTCCAACCGTCTGTCTAATAAAAACGAGAAAGATTTTCAAACGGTGTTCTATCTCATCTTCAACCTCTTGGGTGCTTATATCCTGGTGGAAGAAGATAGTGCAATAGGTAGGGCTGATGCCGTTCTGCACATGCCTGATACTGTGTATGTAATAGAGTTGAAATATGATAAATCGGCGGATGAGGCTTTGAGGCAGATTGACGATAAGGGATATCTGATACCTTATTCGGCAGATGGAAAGCGATTGGTTAAAGTGGGAATTAATTATGATAGCCAAAAGCGAACTATAGGGGATTGGAAGATAGAAGAAACATAAAAATATACAAGATTTTGAAAGAAAGCCTCGGCTACTAAGATGTAGTTGGGGCTTTTTGAAATTTGTTTTTATGCAAATACTACGTATATCCCCCTTTTCAATCGTATTATTAGCAAATAAAACAAAAGAAATATCGCATGAGACAGAAAGTTTTATACATGATTTTAGTGGCTTGCCTGCTCCTGGCTAATGCTTCTGATGGTGTTGCCAAAGGCAGAAAAAAGGCGGAAGACCCAGAGATAACCAAGCTCAAGGGGAAGATAGAAAACGTGATGCAGAAGGTAGATGCGCAGCCCGACTGGCTCTATTCCCGACTGCAGATGTTCTGGAACACCCACGCTTCTGATGTCTTCGTAAATGGTGAAACCTTTGCGAAGGTGGGGGGAGAACGTGCCCCGGAACCCACCGTGAAATATAACGGAACCCGTGGAACGGCTTCGCAATACAATCGTCCCCGTCTGGAAGATATGATTCCTTTCGATGACGATGAATTGGGCAATGTAACCTATGTAAGCAAGGCTTCAGGCAAGATGGAGAAGACTTCGCCAGCCAAGACGGGTTGTAATATCGCCAGCGTAAACCGACAGATTATGGGCATTGCCCGAGATGCTGCCCGCATCTATGCCGCTACCGGCGATATGCGATACGGAATGATGGCAGCTAAGGTTTTCGATGTCTATATGAAAGGCATCGCCTATCGCAATGTGCCTATCGACTTGAACCATGGTCATCAGCAGACACTGGTGGGAATGACTACCTTCGAGGTTATCCACGAGGATATCATCAACGAACTCACCCAGATGTATCCCCTCATCAAACCTCTCGTGAAGGATGACCAAGCCGTTATCGAGGCTGGTTTTAAGAAATGGGCGGAGAACATCATTGCCAATGGTGTGCCTCACAACAACTGGGACTTGTTTCAGGCCGATTTCATCACGAAGATAGCCTTGGTATTGCAAGATAACCAAGCATACGCAGATGGCAAGGGCAAGCAATACTACTTGGATTATATCGTAAATCAAAATAGTATTCGCCAGTGGAGTATGAACAAGCTCATCGACTTCGGCTTTGATGCGAAGAGCAAGACTTGGTATGAATCGCCAGGCTACAGTACCACGGTATTGAGCAGTATCTGTGATTTCGCCAACATGCTCGATGAAAAGGCGGAAATCGATATGTTCAAGCTGCGTCCTATCCTGATTGACGGCGTGAAGACCTCTGCCGAATATCTCTTCCCTAACCGTATGATAGCAGGTTTTGGCGATACCCATCCGAACTATCTGAACCAGGGCGGCATCGATAACATCCTGAAATATGCCACCCGTCATAAGAACAAGAGTCTTATCGCAGATATGAATCTCTTTAAGAGCGCCGTTTCAAGCGATGCTCCGGTATCAGAAATAGAGAAATATACCAGTACGATGTTCTATGCTCCTAATGTATCGTGGATAGCGATACGTACGGGAATGGACAGGCAACACGACCTGATGGCTTCCATCAATGCCAGCCTGGGCAACCACGCCCATGCCAACGGCATCTCTCTGGAGCTTTATGGCAAGGGCTATGTATTGGGGCCTGATGCAGGTATCGGCAAGAATCTCTATAGCGGACTGGATTATTCTGAGTATTATTCCCAGATGCCAGCCCATAACACGGTGGTGGTAGATGGCGTATCGAGCTATCCGGTAATGATGTCGCAGCATGCTTTCAAGATAGTGACTTCATCTCCTGAGGTAAGCGCGGAGAAGCCTGCCAGCAGGAAACTCTCGGAGCAGAAGGAGAAGATGACTTACGCTACAGTAAGCTTTATGGAGCCAGAAACGCAGGCAGAGCAGCAGCGTACCACAGCTATCGTGAAGACCAGCGATAAGGGTGGTTATTACATCGACGTGTTCCGCAGCCGAAAGAAGGAAGGGGGCGACAAGACCCACGATTACTTCTATCATAACCTGGGACAGGAGATGAAGGTGATGGATGCGGCAAGCGGTAAGGCACTCGATATGAAGCCTACCGAGGAACTCGCCTTTGCCGGTGGTCATCTCTATGCTTATTCCTATATATATAATAAGGTGAGTGCCGAAATGACCTCTTCTGTAAAGACCCAGTTTGTAACCAGGATAGAAGATGAGAAGGTGGTGGCAGCGATGGATAACCAGAAGGAGATAACGATGACGATGTGGATGAAGGCGGATGCAAACCGTACCCTCTTCCAGGCGCTCTCTCCTGCCAATCTGGAATACGAGCGTATGCCTAACCAGCCTTATAAGGTAATCGACCAGCCGGTATTGACCTTCGTGGCTCGCCAGAAGGGTGAGGCATGGAATCATCCTTTCGTCTGCGTATATGAACCAAGTTCTGATACAGAACCGGGCGATATAGCATCGGTAGATTATTTTACTCCAAGCGAGCAGGGTGCCGTGGGCATCATCGTGAAACTGAAGGATGGAACCGAGCAGCGCATTGTCTGCTCAGAGAATGGAAAAGTGAAGTTGAATTAAAACAAACAGACAATGAAAAAGATTGTTTTAGCAATTTTGATGATTTTTGCGTTGGTTTCTGCTCATGCTGCAGAAACCTTGCAGTCGCCTAATGGCAAGTATCATTTCGTCTTTGAGCAGAAAGGAGGTCGTCTTGTCTATCATCTAAACTATGCTGATAAGCAAGTGGTTGAGGAAGGCGAACTAGGTGTGAACATCGACAACCATCTGGTAGAGTCAGCGATGGGAATTCCTGTGGATACCAACCGGGTTTGGACCACCGGTATGGAAGTCATCAAGGTGGAGCGTTCTGCCAAGGATGATACTTGGAAACCGGTCTATGGTGAGTATGCAACTATCCGTGACCATTACAATGAGATGACCATCCATTTGATGAAAGGTGGAAAACAAGGAAACTCCAATGATAATGGCTATGACAAACGCCAGCAGTATCTCTTCGATATCATTGTAAGAGCATACGATGAGGGAGTGGCTTTCCGTTATCACTTCCCTGAGGCAACGAATGGATTGTTTATGAATATTACGGAAGACTTGACTTCTTTCCAGTTGGCACCAGGTGCTGAGGCCTATCATTTTGCATGGGCACAAGCTTCTCCTAAGAAAGTAAAACTCTTGAAGAGCGAACCTGTATGGAAGGAAGAATCAGACCGACCTCTGGTCTTGAAGTTGTCGAACGGCATTTATACTTCCATCGGCGAAGCAGCCTTGTCTGATTTTTCACGAGGAAAGTTAAAGTTGGTTGCAGACAATAAACTTCAGATGTCAATGTTTGATACGGCAAGTGTTATCACGGCTTACGACATGCCATGGCGCGTTATCATGGCTGCTGAAAGGGCTATCGACCTGATAAACAACAAGCAGTTGATGCTCAACTTGAACACACCTTGCAAGATAGCTGATACTTCCTGGATTCGTCCAGGTAAGGCATTCCGTGTATGTCGACTGGATATGAAAACGGCTTTGCAGGCTATTGATTTTGCCGTAGATCGCGGATTGCAACACATCGAGTTGGATGCAGGCTGGTATGGACCGGAATGGAAAATGTCTTCATCTGCCCTGAAGGTGTTGGAAACTCGTGACATTGATATGCCTGAGCTATGTAGGCAGGCAAAGAGCAAGGGCATTGGCGTATGGCTTTATGTGAATCAGCGTGCGCTTTCCCAGCAATTGGACAGCATCTTGCCTTTGTATCAGAAGTGGGGCGTCAGCGGCATCAAGTTCGGTTTTGTACAGGTGGGCTCCCAGAAGTGGACAGCCTGGATGCACGATGCCATAAAGAAATGTGCCGATTATCATATCATGGTGGATGTTCACGATGAATATCGTCCTACGGGATGGAGTCGCACTTATCCTAACCTGATGACTCAGGAAGGTATCGGAGGTAATGAGGAAATGCCGAATGCAGAGCACAATGTGATTCTTTCATTCACAAGATTCCTCTGTGGTCCAGCTGATTACACTCCTTGTTATTTCAATGGCAGAGTGAAGAATACGAAGGCTCATCAGTTGGCAATGCCAGTGGTATATTACAGTCCGATTACTTTCCTGTATTGGTACGATTTGCCAAATGTCTACAAGGGCGAGAAGGAATTGGATTTCTGGAAGTATTGTCCTACTGTATGGGATGAGAGCAAGGCTCTGGCTGGCGAGATTGGAGAGTACATCATTCAGGCTCGCCGCACAGGCAATGATTGGTTTGTGGGAGCGATGAATGGCTTGCAGGCTCGTGATATCACCCTCAATACTGCTGATTTCCTGCAGAAAGGCAAGAAATATCGTGTGGAAATCTACAATGATGATCCATTTTTGCAGACCCGCACCAAGGTTTCTTCTACAGTGGTGAATGTCAAGGCGGGCAAGCAGCTGAAGCTTCATCTACAGGCTTCTGGAGGTGCAGCCCTGCGTTTTGTTCCTGTAAGATAACAGATAATTAGTTTTTTAGCGTTATAGTAATTAAAAGTCTCGGTTGCCCATTGGGTGGTCGAGGCTTTTTTCTTGTGGGAATATTTGGCGATTATTACGTATTTATATATCTTTGCACGTATAAAATAAAAGAATCAGATAAATCAAAATAAGCAATGATGAAAACAAGAATAATGATGCGTGTAAGCGTATTGGCTATTGTCTTGGTGATGCAAGGCTTAGTCTCTGTAGTCCATGCCGTAGGTGTGGGAGGCAGTGGAATGTTTCAGTGGTCTGTGGAATTGAGAAGATATATTTCCAATGAAACAGGCAAGGCGCCTGTGGCTTATCTCTGGGTTCCAGAGGGCTGCAAGCAAGTAAAGGCAGTGATGCTCTCGCAGCAGAACATGACAGAGGAGGCTATCTATAAGAACCCTCGTTTTCAGGCAAAGATGAAGAAACTGGGCGTTGCCATGGTATGGGTGGCTCCTGCTTTTAATAACAATTGGGATTCTAACTCTGGTGCACAGAATATCTTTGAGGAATTGATGGCGAATCTTGCTGATAATAGCGGCCATCTCGAGATAGCGAAGGCTCCTATTATTCCTCTGGGACATTCGGCGCAAGCCACGTTCCCCTGGAATTTCGCGGCTTGGAATCCAGACCGCACCCTCTGTATCATTTCCTTCCATGGTGATGCGCCTCGTACCAACCTCTGCGGTTATGGTGCGGCAAACGTAGAGTGGGGACGCAACCGCAACATCGATGGCATTCCTGGCTTGATGGTAGAAGGCGAGTATGAATGGTGGGAGGCTCGTGTGAATCCTGCTCTGGCTTTCCGCATAATGTATCCGGAGAGTTGCATCTCCTTCCTTTGTGATACGGGCAGAGGTCATTTCGACTGTGGTGACAGAACTGCTGATTATATCGCCAAGTTCATTCAGAAATCATTGGAACAGCGCTTGAATGCAGATGGTAGTTTGCGTAAGCTTAATCCGAAGGGTGGCTATCTTGCCGAGCGTTTCCATTCAGATATGATCGGTACGGATGGTGCAGATAAGGGCAAGGCTCCAGAGAATGCCAATACCTCCCGTCCTCAACCGGCTCCTTATGCTCTGTATAAGGGCGACAAGCACGATGCCTTCTGGTATTTTGATAAGGAAATGGCAGAACTCACAGAGGCTCGCTATAAGGAGACCGCAGGCAAGAAGGTGCAGTATGTAGGCTTTGAGTATCAGGGCAATCTGATTTCTTTCAACGAAAAGGCGCAGGGCGGAATGCAAATCAAGATAGAGGATGCTTCTTCAGAGAATTCTTCTTCTGTAAATGCTAATTCCAAGGAAAAGAAGGCTATTCGTATTCATTTGAAGGCTGTTTATACCGATGCCTCCTATAACGTTCTTTCGAGTGTGCATGGCAAGAAGGCTCCTCATATCGAGGTGATCTGCGGACCTTTGAAGAAAATCAACGATACAACCTTCGAGGTTTATCCATACGAGGCTGGTTGGGACAATCCACGTAGAAGTTTTACTGCCTGGTTGGTTGCTGTGGCAGATGCTGATGGTGGATACAAGGGTGCTGTGCAGCCTTTGCGTATCGACCTGCCAGCAAGTCTATGCAGGGGTTTATAAAATGTGTAGTGTAATTTATTCCATAAAGTAAGATAGTAAAAATGAAGAAGTTTTTCCTCTTTTCCTTGTTGGTGGCATCTGCGCTTTCAATTCAGGCAAAGACACCAGCAGATAATCAGCAGAAAGCAATTAAGTGCCAGCCTTTTGTGTTGTCGCAGGTACATCTCCTTCCTTCCCGTTTTCAAGAGAATATGAAGCGAGATTCGGCTTGGATGATGTCGATACCTGTTAGCTCACTTTTGCAGAGCTTCCGCAATACCAGCGGTGCCTGGTCAAATCGTGAGGGTGGTTACATGACGGTGAAGAAACTCGGCGGTTGGGAATCTCTTGATTGTGATCTCCGCGGTCATACCACAGGTCATCTCCTTTCGGCATACGCCACGCTCTATGCACAGACTGGCTCTGCAGCAGTGAAGGCGAAGGCGGATAGCATCGTGAATGGTCTTGCCGAGGTGCAGCAGGCATATGGTAGAGATGGCTATCTGAGTGCCTTTGCCGAAGGTCTCATCGACCGAAATATCCAAGGCAAGAGTGTATGGGCACCTTTCTATACGCTCCATAAAATCGTGCAGGGCATGATAGACCAGTACCAACTCTGCGGCAATGAAAAAGCCTTGGAGATAGCAAAGGGCATGGGCAACTGGGCTTATAACAAACTCAAACCTCTTTCAGAGGAGACTCGAAAAAAGATGATTCGCAATGAGTTTGGTGGTTTCAATGAGACGATGTACGAACTCTATGCCTTGACCAAGGATGAGAAGTATCTCTGGGTGGCAAAGTATTTCTATCATAACGAGAAGATAGACCCATTGAAGAATGGCAACAACGACCTCGGCACCAACCATGCCAATACCTTCGTCCCGAAACTCTTGGGTGAGGCGAGAAACTATGAGATATTTGGTGCAAAAGATAGTCGTAAGGCGGCAGAGCTTCTCTTTTGGACATTGGTCAATGACCATGCCTTTGTAACAGGCGAGCTTTCCGATAAGGAGCATCTCTTCAAGCCAACCGAGCAGAGTAAGCATCTCTCTGGCTATGATGGTGAGAACTGCTGCACCTTCAATCTTATGAAACTCGCCGACCATCTCTTCTCTTGGAATCCAAACAGCAAGATTGCCGATTACTACGAGCGTGCGCTTTATAATCATATCCTCGGTCAGCAGGATCCAGAGACAAGTATGGTTTGTTACTTTACTCCATTGCAGACAGGTGCTTATCGTCTTTATTCAACCAAGGAGAATAGCTTCTGGTGCTGTGTGGGTAGTGGTTTCGAGAGTCATGTGAAGTATGCTTCGAGCATCTACTTCCATTCTGCCAAAGATCTCTATGTGAATCTCTTCATTCCATCCAAGTTGGATTGGGAGGGAACAATCTTCACTCAGCAGACCGCTTTCCCGCAGTCATCGACGACCACTTTTAAAGTTGAGGGCAAGCAGAGAAACTTTACCCTCCGTCTCCGCTATCCATTCTGGACTACCAAGATGGAGGTCAAGGTAAATGGCAGAAAGGTGAAAGCTGTCAAGGGAACAGATGGCTATGTGGCAATCTCCCGTCTCTGGAAGGCTGGCGATCAAGTTGAGGTAAACTTCGGAATGAAACTTCGTGAAGAATCAACCAAGGATGATGCTTCCAAGGTAGCCTTGGTATATGGTCCTATCGTGATGGCTGGCAAGCTCGATGCCGTGGAGCATCCTTTCTGCGATCCTACGAAGTACAACGATTATTATACCTTTGACTTCAAGATACCTGCTGCAACAGTAGAAAAGTCTAAGTATGATGGCTTAAAGAACATTAAGAACTTCAAAACCAAGCAAGGTATTGAATTAGTGCCATTCTATGACGCCCATCACTGCCGTTATGTGGTATATTGGCAGAAGTAATGGTGTAATGAAATTTAAAAAGAAAATAGGTGGATGCAGAATTCTCTTTGACAAGAGGCTCTGTCATCCACCTTTATATATATTGATTGTAGATTAGCGCATATATTTGTATCTGTAGTCTTTGCTCTTAATTAACTCTAAACCAGTCTGCATCAATCCATCCTCGGTTGCCCTTGGTGTTCTTGCGCTCGCTCACAAATCCCATCTTGGCTCCGATCCATTTGCCTTGTCTCAAGGTAAAAAGATTGCCTGCGTTTCTGTATCGCTTGCCGTCAAGACTGTAAGCAAACTGGCATTTGCCGTCTTTTACCTTCATCTGGAGATAGATATCGAGATAGATGGCTGGAGAATATGGAATGGTATCCTTCTCTGATGGCTTGAAGGTAGCGAGTGTCTTCTCTGTTTCAATACCGCTTAAATCAGCATCCTTGCAAGAAAGCTGCTGGAGTAGGAAGTTATCTCCCATGCGACGGACAACCAGTGCCTGATAATCCCTGCCCATCATAATGACACCGCCATACTGATCATCCTCTTTCGATGCAAAGCGAATCTTTGCGGTAGCAGTGAAATCCTTGGCTGGAGTCTTCTGGAGTAGAAGATTGCCAGCCTGCCAAAGACTCTTGAATGGTAATGGCTTGCCAGCTTCATCTGTTGCGGTAAGATCTGCGGTATATAATCGCAGACAATCATTATTGGTTGGCATTCCCCAAAGCTGGTTATAGTTGGCGTGCCATTGCCATTGCAAGCCTAGCTCTGTGCTGTTGAATTCATCAGATTCCTGAGGATTCATCTTTACCTTTGATGTCGATTTCGGTATGCGATAGGTGAGATAAGGCTCGCCACATCCGTCGCCATCCTTGTCATTGCCCATTACTGGCCATCCTGTCTTCCAATCTACAGGCTGCAGGAAGACGACGCGACCGTATGCTGCCTTGTCATTGAAATGAAGGAACCAGTCTTCGCCTTGCGATGTATGAACCCATGCTCCTTGGTGAGGACCATTAATCTTCGTTTTGCCTTGTGCCATCACCTTTCTGGCTTCATAAGGGCCATATATGTTTTTGCTTCGCATGGCAAGTTGCCAGCCCATCTCTACGCCTCCAGCTGGGCACATAATCCAGTAATATCCATCTCGCTTATAGAACTTCGGACCTTCTGTGGTGTGGTTCTTCTGTCCTCCATCAAAAACGATGCGAGGCTTGCCTATCGCCTTGGTTCCATCGGCAGAAAGCTCACGAACAGTGAGAACGGAATTAAAACCGGAACGGCTTCCTGCCCATCCATTCACGAGATAACATCTTCCGTCTTCATCCCAGAGTGGACAAGGGTCAATCATTCCTTTTCCTGCCAAAACGCAGACGGGTTCCTCCCATGTGCCACGTGGGTCTTTGGTCTTCACCATAAAGATGCCGTGGTCTGGGTCGCCCCAATAAATATAGAATTCTCCGTTGTGATGTCGGATGGCTGGTGCCCATACTCCCTTGCCGTGTTGAGGCTGGGCGAAGAGTTCCTTGGGTTCCTGTTCCTGCAGGGCATGTCCGATAATCTCCCAGTTTACCAGGTCCTTGCTATGAAGGATAGGCAGACCTGGGATACAATTAAAAGAACTAGCCGTGAGATAATAGTCTTCTCCAACAGCTACCACGTCTGGGTCGCTATAGTCGGCATAAATTACGGGGTTGGTATAAGTACCGTTGCCATTATCGGGATTCCAGACCTGCGAATGATACTGGGCTTGGATCGACATAGGCGTTGCCAGCAAGATGCTCGAAAAGAGCAATGATGTAATTCTCTTATTCATATGATTCTCTTATTCTTTTATAATGATACGTATGATAAAGGAAGATTACTTATATGTTTATTGTCAGCTTTTCTACTACGACTTTAAGTATTCTTCTTATCCGGTTCGTATTATTAATAAAACAACGACGATGAAAATAAGAAGAATACTTTTTTGTATGGCTACTATTGCCATATCACAGATAAGCATAGCGCAGAATGTACAGACTGCTGCGCAGGTTCCGGCACTCGATGTTGATAAGCAGTTGCAATACTGCCACAAGCAGGTGAAGCGTGCCCTGGCTGAGTTGCAGCAGAAAGATGGTTCTTACGATTACACGATGGAGCCTCGCAATATTCTGAAGGGGGATAAGCAGAAAGGATGGAACTGTAGAAAAATGGATAAGGATTGGTGTTCTGGCTTTTGGCCAGGCATCTTATGGATGGACTATCAGAATACGAAGGATGAGGCTGTGAAGAAGACTGCAGAAGGCTATACTGAGTCGTTGAAAAGTATTGCCTATCGTCCTTGTCATGATCACGATATCGGGTTCTTGATGTTCTGTTCTTATGGAAAAGGCTACGAAGTCAATCATTCACCTGAGTACAAGAAGATAATCTTGGCATCGGCTGATTCCTTGGCAACGCTCTTTAACCCAATTGTGGGAACCATATTGAGCTGGCCGAGAATGGTAGAACGTGAGCATTGGCCGCACAATACTATTATTGATAATATGATGAATCTGGACCTGATGTTCTGGGCATCAAAGAATGGCGGTAATAAACTCCTTTATGACTTGGCTGTGACTCATGCCAAGACAACAATGAAAAATCATTTCCGTCCGGATGGAAGTTGCTATCATGTGGCGGTATATGATACCATCAATGGAGACCTTATCAAGGGAGTTACCCATCAGGGGTATGCTGATAATTCCATGTGGGCAAGAGGGCAGGCATGGGCAATATATGGTTACACAATGGTTTATCGTTATACAAAGAACAAGATGTTTCTTGATTTTGCGCAAAAGGTTACCGACATCTATATCAAACGTTTGAAGGAGACGAGTGACGATATGATTCCTCTTTGGGATATGGATGACCCTCGTGGCGTTAAGTTGGCTCCTAAAGATGTGAGTGCAGCTTGTATTGTAGCCGATGCCTTGTTGGAGTTGCAACAATATGTAGATAAGGAAAAATGTGATGAATACAGACTGTTTGCCTTACAATCCTTGGCTCAATTAAGTACGGATAAATATCAGAGTGGCAAGAAAAACGTTGCATTCCTGATGCATTCTACGGGTCATCATCCAGCAAAAAGCGAGATTGATGCAAGTATAATTTATGCGGACTATTATTATATGGAAGCTTTAGTTAAAGTCAAGATGTTAGGATTGTTGAATAGGATATCATAGTTTTTATAAGCTTTAGGTTTATATATCAGTTAGACTTATAGGTTTTGTTGAAGCATATGTGAAAACAAAAGGGTGAAAGAAGATAATCTGCAGGAACTCTTATGTAAGAGGAAAGGCAGATTATCTTTTTTGTGAGGAATATCTTGATGAGGATAAAAAACTATCTTTTCTGTTGGCTAGCTAAAATATTTATGTTATCTTTGTGCCAAAATTGCAATATTTGAATATGAAACAGTTATATAGACTTTTGCTCTTGTTGTGGTGCTGCGTCTCTGCTTTGCATGCGGAAACAAAAGTAGATGCCATTCATCTCTTGACAAAGGACGATGGAATGGCGGGGGAAACCGTGTCTCGTGTCATCATTGACAAATATGGACGCGCTGTTGTTGCAACGAATGATGGTATAAGTATTTATAATGGTAAGCGTTTTACAACATTCAAGATGCGCAGGGATGCTAATATGCCTAATTATGTATATGATGTATGTATAGATAATCTGCAAAACATCTATGTTGCTACAGCCCAGGGAGTTTTTGAAAAGAAGGTTAATAAAGCTTCTTTTCAGCTTATCTTGAAGGAATTTGATAGGATGGAAACGCTGGCTGCTCATGAGGGTAAACTGTATCTGGGTAATACAAATGGATTTTATGTTTATGACGGGAAGAAGGTTAAGCAAGTGGCTGTTAAGTCTTTTGCTAAAGAGATCTTAGCAAATAGCGTGAGAAGCATAAAGGTAGGTGAAGATGGCAATCTGTGGTTTTTGACTCGTTATGCCTTAAATCGTTATGTTCCTTCTTCGGGAAAAGTAAGTTCTTTTTATTTGGCTGCAGACATGCCTAAGAGGGCCGCGATGAGCCAGTTCGGGCTGTTGGGTGATAAAGCTTACATTGGAACCAAGAATAATGGACTGTTTGTTTATTACTTTAACTTAAAGAAAATTCGAAAGATTCCTTATGTAAGTAATGTCATAACCTCTATTCAGGTTACATCTAAAGGGGATGTTTGTGTGGGTACGGATGGCTCTGGTGCCTTTTTGCTGGATGGAAAGACTGGACAATTGAAAGAGAAGTTTGATATGAATGGTGACAAGGAACATCGTACTCCTTGTGATGCTGTCTATTATTATATGAAGGATGGGCATGGCAATGATTGGCTAGGCTTTTATCGTTTTGGGTTGGCACATTCTTATTATAATCAGCATATCTTTGAGCCATATCGCTTTGGAGACTTTACAACAGAAAAGTTGAATGTTCGTTCTTTTTACATTAATAAGGATGTAAAGGTGATAGGAACGAATAAGGGATTGTATTATATCAATGAGACAAAGAATATCGTGAAGCATTTTCCTGCGGAAATGCTAGGAGGCGCACACATTATTACCAAGATTTACTATCATCTTGGCTTGTTCTATATAGCGACTTATGATGGAGGATTGAAAATTTTTGATCCTGCTTCCTTAACTATTCGTCCCATTCTTAATGCTCCGGAAGTGTTGTCTAATACTACGATTATTTCTCTGGCAAGCCGCAATAATGGTGATTTGTGGATAGGTACGGCAGAAGGCCTTTTTGTGTTGGATAAAGCTGGACGTATAGTGAAGAAAAACGGTGGCTTTGGTGGCACTGTCACAGGTTTGTTTTTTGATAAAGGTGGCAATGGATGGGTGTGTTCTGAAAAGATGGCCTATTATAGCGCTCAAAAGGAAAGTTATGATAATACGGTCTTCCCTAAGGGATTTTTCAATATCCAGAAAAATGTAGAAGCTATTCCTGGTAAGAATGGGCGTATCTATTTCTTCAAGCAAAACAAGATCTTTTTTACAACTCAAGACATGAAGCTGTTTGGTCAGTTGCAACTTCCTGCAGAGTTGAGTGATAAATGCTGCTATGCTTTCTTGGACGATCGTAATCGTTCTTTTTGGCTTGCTACTGATAATGGCTTATTTTGTTTGGATTATCAAATGCAGAATTTTGTACATTTAGGAGCGGGGGAAGGACTGAAGTGCCAATTTGTAAATGTAGATGGTATTCAGGTTGACCAAGATGGTGTTGTCTGGGTAGCTACTACAAATGGTTTGATGCGTCTCAATTCCAAGGCTTTAGACCAATGGCTTCATCGCAAGAAGTTTAACTTGTCGCTTTTTGATATCCGAATAGGAAGTGATTTGCTCGACTTTACCGATGAGAATAAGGTTAACAGTACTAAGAGAATTTTGCTTCCTTGGAACATCTTGTCTGCAAAACTAGCTCTCAAAGTAATACTTTTGAATTATTCGCATAATAAGGACAGACTTTATCAGTATTGTTTGGGTGATGGTGACAAATGGGTAACTTTTGCTGATGGTGATGAGGTTTCGTTGAGTCATCTCTTTTTGGGAATGCATCGTCTGAAACTACGTTTGGCAGGAGTGGCTAGTTCTGAGAGTAACATAGAAATTTTGGTTTATCCATCTTGGCTGGCCATCATGGAGTTCGTCATCCTTATAGTAGCATTGATACTGCTGCTGTTTTGGCGTAGATATCATAAGGATACTAAAGTTCTGTTGGAGGAGCGTAATGAAATAGAAGGCGCCTTGATGGAGGTGGAGCAAGAACAGCAGGAAACAGAACAGGCAGGATTGCAAATTCCTAAATATACTCGAGTAAAGATTGATGAGGAGGAATTTGCGGAAATAGTGAGTAGGATGAAAGCGTATATAGAGAAGAATCGCTGCTATACTGACCCAAACTTTAAGATGGGTGACCTGGCAGATGCCTTAGGCTTGTCTTCGAGCAAACTGAGCCAGGTATTCAGTTTGTATGTTAAGGAAAACTATTACGAATTTATCAATAAATACCGCTTGGCAGAATTCAAGAGATTGATAGAAACTGGCGAGTATAAGCGATTTACTTTGACTGCATTGAGTGAAAAGTGTGGCTTTAAGAAATCGAGCTTCTTCAGTACCTTCCGAAGAGTGGAGGGAATGACACCTATGGAGTATTTGAAGAAGAGAAATGTTAAGTTATAAACCTTGCACTTGTGGTGTGTAAAACATACACCACAAGTGTGGTAAATTTAGATGTATTCAGTATAACTGATTGATTGACAGTAACCTAAACTCAATGGATTGCTTCCTAATTTATTTGGTGTAGACTCCATCGTTTTTTCTTGTTTTTATGGATAAAACTTTCTACTTTTGCAATCGACAATCGAAATGTTTTATTAATAAACCTATTAATGATGGAACAAAAAAAACAACTTCGGCCTGATGGTAAACTCATATCATCACTCTATAATGAGTATGCAGATGACCTGAGACGTTATTTGTGTAGCTGTCTCCATAATATGGATGATGCAGAAGATATGTTACATGATCTTTTTATTAAGGTTATGGATATAGAGGTGATTCCTGAGAAATCAGTACATTCTTTACTTTTTATCATGGCAAGACGCATGGTGATAGATTTGCAGAGACATCGGGCTTTTGTTCGTCAGTCTCAGGAAAGGTTCTTGAAATACAATTCCTATATGGATGAGGACTCTTTGGTAAGGCGTGTGGAATCTGCCGACCTCTTGTCTTTTGAACAGCGTTACTTGTCTCAGTTGCCAGTAAAGCGTGCTTGTATATATAAGATGTACAAGCATGAGGAAATGACAGCTCAGGAGATAGCTCTTAAACTCAATTTGAACAAGCGAACAGTAGAAAGTCATATCTATTTGTCAACGAAAGAAATGAAGTCTTATCTTAAAAACATTATATAATCATTATGAAGAAAATAATTATCCTATTCATTGCAGGCATGATGTCTATGAATGTGAGTGCTCGGCATTTTGTTCATCCAGGTATCTTGCACACAAAGGGTGATTTAGAACGTATTCGTCATTTGGTAGAGCAAAAGGTGGAACCTTCTATTGGATCGTTTGTCATCTTGAAAGCAGACAGAAAGTCGCATGCTGATTATCAGGTGCAGGGACCTTTCCAAAATATTGCTCGAGCAGGAAAATACGGTTATACCAAAAATCCTTGTGAAGAAGATTTCAATGCTGCTTACTATAATGCCTTGATGTGGAGTATTACGGGAGATACCAAGCACGCTGACAAAGCCATGGAAATAATCAGGGCTTATGCCAAGACAACAGAGAAGATCTATGGTCCTGACGATCCTCTTTGTGCGGGACTTCAAGGCTTTATTTTTGTGAATGCTTCTGAGTTGATGCGCTATACATATCCAGTTGCACAATATTCAAACGGTTGGCAAAATGAGGATACGAAGCAGGTTGAGGGGCTTTTGAGAAATGTTTTCTATCCGGTGTTGGATACTTTTGTACATTCTAAACCTTATGCCAATGGCAACTGGGGACAAAGTGTTTACAAGATGTTGCTGGCAATGGGAGTATATCTGGATGATGATCAGATTTTTGAACAGGCGTTGCAGCTTTTTGACCATGGAAACGATAATGGTGCTCTTCCGCATTACATCGCAGAAACGGGGCAATTGCAGGAAAGTGGACGTGATCAGGCTCACACCATGTTGGCAATCGGTTGTCTTTCAGAAATGGCTGAGGTAGCTTGGAAGCAAGGTATTGATCTTTATGCAGCTTATGATAATCGCATCATGAAGGGCATGGAGTATCTCTCTAAATATAACCTTGGTTATAATGTACCTTTTAAAACATGGACTGACAAGACCGGAAGATACAATAATTGGATCACTCTAGGAGAAAGCTCTCGTGGTGAGTTTAGATCTGTGTTCGAATTGGCTTACAATCACTATGTCTATCGCCGTCATCTACAGATGCCTTATACAGACAAGGTGCTGGGATTGATCCGTCCGGAATGGCAAGGTTTTAAATGTGATAATCCTGGTTTTGGAACTCTGCTTTTTTATTTGGGCAAGGGTGTTGAGAAGGCTGTGCCTGGAAAAGTCAACGAGTTTCCGATGCAAGCATGGAAAGGTTGGAAAACTCCTTCTTTGAGTTGGAGAGCTAATCAGGGTGAATATGAATTCTGTGTTCCTTCATTGTCCATGAGTAAATCTTTGGATTATGCTGCAGGAGAGTATCCTTTGATTGCTGTGAAGGTGAGTAAGATGCCTAAGAAACGCAATAAAAACTGGTTCCGCTTGTGCTATAGTGTGAATAGTGCGCCTGAATATTGGACATTTGCAGAAAGCAATTCAAAGCGGGTGGGTAAAGACATTTATGTTTTCAATATAGATGGTGTCCGTTCCAATAACTCTACTCCTTTTGCTAAGCGCAGACAGAACGTAACACTTATCCTTGATTTTGGTAAAACAGGAGATGAAGGAGTGATAGTGGATTGGATTAAGTCTTGTTCATCAATAGAAGATATAAAATAATAAACAACTTTTTAACAATAAATTACTAATTATGCAAAGTAAATCTATTTTTCAAACTAATGGTAGACTTTATTCTATGATAATAGCTTCTGCCTTGACTATGGTAACTTTGCCTTCTTTTGCGGAAAATAATTTTGCTGTGCAGAATGTACAGCAGGATGCGAAAGTGAAAGGACAAGTAACTGACGTAAATGGTGAACCGATTATTGGCGCTACTGTGACTTTGAAAGGAACCAATAAGCGAGCAGTGACAGATTTAGATGGTAACTATGTACTCCCTAATGTAGCCAAGGGAGTTGTTGTAGTCTCTTATGTGGGATACAAGACAACAGAGCAGGCTGTATCTGCAGGTAAAAATAATACGATAAAGATAGAAGAGGCTAACGGCTTGCTTAATGAAGTTGTGGTAGTTGGTTATGGTGCTGTTAAGAAATCAGATTTGACAGGTGCTGTAGCATCGGTGTCAACCAAGGACTTGGTGGCAACAGGATTAGCTAGTGCTGCTGGTGCAATGCAGGGTGCTGTTTCTGGTGTTAATATTCAGCGTTCTTCTGGTAAGCCTGGTAGTTCTTATAATATCTTGATTCGTGGTCTTAATACTATCAATGGTTCTACTTCTCCTTTGATAGTGATTGACGGTGTGCCTGGTGCTCAGTTAGAAAACATTAATCCTGATGATATTGAAAAAATTGATATTTTGAAGGATGCTTCCTCTACTGCCATTTACGGTTCTCGTGCAACCAATGGTGTTGTTATCGTTACAACCAAAAAAGGTGCTAACCGTGCTCTTCAAGTAAGCTACAGCGGTTCTGTTGGCTTTAAGGACTATTGGTATAAGCCTGATATGATGAATGGTGAGCAGTATGTGAGATTGGCTCGTGAATATGGTCGTGCAACCAAGGGAAAAGGACAGTATGTAGATGACAGTGCCTTGTTCTCTTCTTCTGAATTGAAAGCTATCGAGACGGGAACCTATACCGATTGGTTTGACGAAATGACTTCTACAGGCTTTATTACAAGTCATTCTTTGTCTGTTACTGGTGGAACCGACAAGGTGAAGTATGTTACTTCTGTTGGTTTCTATGATGAAGATGGTACTTTGGATCCACAGTTCTATAGACGTTATAATGTGCGTGCTGCAGTGGATGCTCAACCAAATAAATATGTGAAGTTTGGTGCTAGTATTTATGCAACGCATAGCGATCAGGAGACTGGTAATGAGGATGGATTGCAAACCGTTTTGCGTCTTCGTCCTACCTATGGTAGATATAACTATGTAACAGGTGAAGAGGAACTCAAATACGGAAGTGGTCAGTGGAATCCTTATGTTACTCAGAAGAACCAATCTTGGAGATATAAGAAGTATGATGCCTTGATGAATGCTTATATTGAGATTGATCCAATTAAGAATTTGTCTCTTCGTACAACATTCTCGCCAGATATCCGATTTGTTGACTATGGAATGTGGGCAGATAAATATACCAAGCGCATGCAGGGTAGTACCAATATGGCTTGGAATGAGAGAACAACTACGACCAACTGGGTTTGGGATAACCTGGCAAATTATAAGTTTGATGTAGCGAAAGATCATCATTTTGATGTGACCGGCGTGTTCTCTATGACCAAGTATGTAAGCGATAATCTTCATGGAGAGGCTCGTACCTTCTCTTTTGATTCACATTGGTATGCTCTTCAGAATGGTTCTGCCAATATCAAATTGTCTTCAGGTTATACGCAGACATCTTTGCTGTCTTATCTCGGACGTTTGAATTATAATTATAAAGGCAAGTATCTCGCTACACTTAGCTATCGTGAGGATGGTTCTTCTAAGTTGGCCAAGGGGAATAAGTGGGGTGGCTTCTTTGCTGCAGCTTTGGCATGGCGAATTTCTGAAGAAAACTTCATGAAGCAGTTTGAGTGGATTGACAACTTGAAACTTCGTGTAAGTTTGGGACAGTCGGGTAATGATAATGTTTCTGCTTATCAGACACAAGGTCAGATTAGTGGGGCGAAATATTATACCTTTGGCACGACTGACGTGATAGGTAATGTTCCTAATAATCTCCGCAATATGGATCTTGGATGGGAGCGAACCACAGAATATAACATAGGTCTTGATTTCGCTTTTTTACGTAGTAGAATTAGCGGTACCTTCGAGTTCTATAATCGAGAGACAAAAGATTTGATCATGAACAAAACTGTGCCAATCACTTCTGGCTATGGTTCTGTTAAGGCAAATGTTGGCTCTGTTCGTAACCGAGGTTTTGAGTTTACTCTGAATACGGTGAACATTGAAAATAAAAACTTCCGTTGGTCCACTTCTTTCAATATTGCTCACAACAAGAATGAAATCATAGACTTGCAGTATAAGGAAGATTTAAGCTCTCGTGGAAAATCTATGGAAGGTATGCTGGGAGATTATGCCAATCTTTGGATTATCGGACAGCCAATCGATATCAATTATAATCTCAAAACCATTGGCGTTTGGCAATTGGATGAGGCTGAAGAAGCTGCTAAATATGGTTGCAAACCTGGTCAGTACAAGGTGCTCGACTTGAATGGTGATGGTGCTATCAATGATGCAGATAGAGTGATAGATGGTAAGCGTACTCCTTCTTTGACAGGTGGTATGACCAATAACTTAGTTTATAAGAATTTTGACCTCTCTATTGGTTCTGCTTTCCAGACAGGTGCAAGGTTGAGAAATCAGTTCTTGGTAAGTTATTGCTTGGAGAACAATAATATGAATTTGAATAACTTGAATCGTAATTATTGGACTCCTGAGAATCCTACTAATGAGTGGGCTCAGCCTGGTAATATGGGAACTTATCGTGGAAAGGCTGGTCCTTGGGGAAATCAAAAGTCAGATGTGTCTCATACGATGTCATCTTCAGACTTCTTCCGTATCACTCAGGTTACATTGGGATATACGCTTCCTAAGAGCTGGTTGGCTGGAATATTCCTGTCTAATGTGCGCTTATATGCCATGTTGCAGAATCCACTTTTGTTGACAGCTGATTTTGTATACTACCCAGAACAGTTGACCCAGAATGTTGCTGGTACAGATTTTATGACTACCAATATGATTTTTGGTATTAATGTTTCTTTCTAATATAGAGGTTAATTTTAATAATGAAGAAAATGAAAGTAAATAATATCATCATAAAGGGAATGCTCGTCGTAAGTGCGGCATCCCTGACTGCTTGCTCAGATTTCTTGGAAGAGAAGAACTGGTCTAGTCAATCGGCAGAGGAGTATTATGAGACTGCAACTGGATTTGAGTCTTTAATGAATGGCTCTTATGCTACATTGAAGACTGTTTATAACAATTTAGACTATTTTAAACTTACTCAGTTAGGTACAGATCTTGGTACTCAGAATAACGGTACAACCACTTCTGATTTAAATCAGTATGTGGTTACTTACACTGCGGATAATTCCTCAGTATATAATCTGTGGAAGAATCTTTATACATCCTTGAAGAATGTAAATGCAGTCATAGACCGTTCTGCGACAGTGAAGACTTTAGAGCAGGATAAGTTTAATGGTATGAAATCTGAACTGATTAAGCAGCATGTAGCTGAAGCTAAGTTCTTGCGTGCCTTGTATCTCTTTGAAATTGTCAAGAATTGGGGACAAGCTCCACTTATACTCCATGAGCCAAGTTCTGCTTCTACAACTGGAGAATTGAATAGCGCATCTGAGTTTTATGAGCAGATATTAAGTGATTTATCTGATGTTTTGTCTTCTGATTTGCCAGAAAGACAACCGGCTTCTAATTTCGGACGCGTATCTAAGTCTGCAGCTAAGCATCTCCGTGCGCTGGTTCTCCTCACTCGTGGTTACCAAAGTTTTGGACAAACTTCTGATTTCCAGAATGCTTTTGCCGATGCCGTAGATGTCATAAACAATTCAGGTCATAAGTTATTGGATGATTATGCCTTGGTTCATCGACAGTCTAATGAGGCTAATGATGAGGTTGTGTTTGCTATCAATTTCAATAATATCAACAATTATATGAACAACCTCTCGACAGAGCACTGGCTGTTTTCTTATCGTGAAGGTTGGGAAGGATTGGGCAAAAGTAATTTCTATGGTAATGATTATGGTAGTGTAATGCCTACAAAATATTCATACTTGCTGTTTGATTGGAAAAAAGATCATCGCACAGAGGTTACCTTCATGAGTCCTTATAATGGCAACCCTGCTACCTCTATTGATGGAAGAACTTTAGGCCGTAATGCTTTCATGAATACGGATCAACTTGAAAAGGCATCGGATTTGTTGGCTGATACCGTCATATATTTCCCTGTGCCTGGAGAAACTGGCTTCAGAAAATATTCTGCAGAAGAGCAAAAAACAGCCAATACCAGTTCTCCTATGAAGTTCATCTATAATTATCCTGAGGGTTCATTCTCGGATTGTTCTAATGACGATTATTATATTACTGGTATGCAAGGTAATAGTTCAACTACTCGTGCATGGTTGCCTGTCTATAAGTTTAAGGATGCTGGCATCAAGTATAATGAAGGTAGTTCTGGTGTATTGAATGGCTCTCGTGATATTGTGTTGTTCCGCTTGGCTGAAACTTATCTGATTGCAGCTGAGGCAGCAGTTAAAAACAATGATAATGCAAATGCCTTGAAATATATCAATGCGGTTCGTAAACGTGCCATGAACGGTGCTTCTGAGACAGGCTTGTCTCTTTATTCCGGTGTTGTTACCATTGATGACATCTTGGATGAACGTGCTTTGGAATTATTCGGTGAAGCTCCTCGATGGAATGACTTAACTAGAACAGGCAAGTTGGCTGAGCGAGTATTGAAATATAATTGGGATGTGACTCATATCTCCGGTGGCTTGATTAAAACTCAGCTTAGTAAGGAAACTGAGGCTAAATATAGTCTTCGTCCTATTCCTAGAAACTGGTTGAGTACATTGTCCAACGGACAGGAATTGGGAAATAATCCTGGTTGGGATTAAAAATGAAAAAAGATAATCTGCATACTTTTGCAGATTATCTTTTTCTAGTCTTTATAAAAGTACGTATAATGAAGGTTGGTTTGAAATAAGTATTCTTCTCGTTCGATTCGTATTACTAATAAAACAAAGACAATGAAGATAAGAAGAATACTTTTTTGTATGGCCATGGTTGCCATATCGCAGATAAGCATGGCGCAGAAGGTGCAGACTGCTGCGCTGGTTCCGGCACTCGATGTTGATAAGCAGTTGCAATACTGCCACAAGCAGGTGAAGCATGCTCTGGCTGAGTTGCAGCAGAAGGATGGTTCTTACGATTATACGATGGAACCTCGCAATATCCTGAAGGGGGATAAGCAGAAGGGATGGAACTGTCGCAAGGCTACACCAGAGGAGTGGTGTGACGGCTTCTGGCCAGGTATCCTCTGGATGGATTATCAGAATACGAAGGATGAGGCTGTGCGCAAGGCTGCCGAAGGATATACGGAATCGCTGAAAGGCATTGCCTATCGCCCTTGCTACGACCATGACATCGGTTTCCTGATGTTTTGCTCCTACGGCAAAGGCTACGAGGTGAATCATTCGCAGGAATACAAGAACGTAATCCTGGCTTCTGCCGATTCGCTTGCCACACTCTTCAATCCTATCGTGGGAACGATATTGAGCTGGCCAAGAGAGGTGAAGCCTCGCAACTGGCCGCACAATACCATCATGGATAACATGATGAACCTCGATATGATGTTTTGGGCAGCTAAAAATGGTGGAAACAAACTGCTTTATGATTTGGCAGTAACCCACGCTAAGACCACGATGCAGAATCATTTCCGTCCGGATGGAAGTTGCTATCATGTGGCAGTATATGATACCATCAATGGTAATTTGATCAAGGGGGTAACACATCAGGGCTATGCCGACAATTCGATGTGGGCGAGAGGACAGAGCTGGGCTATCTATGGTTATACGATGGTGTATCGCTATACCCACAACAAGATGTTCCTGGATTTTGCCCAGAAGGTGACGGATATCTACATCAAGCGATTGAAGGAAACCAGCGATGATCTCATTCCGCTTTGGGACATGGATGATCCTAGAGGCGTGAAAGGTGCTCCTAAGGATGTAAGTGCAGCCTGTGTGGTTGCCGATGCTCTACTGGAACTCCAGCAGTATGTGGGAGGCGAGAAAGGAGAGGAGTACAAGCAGTTTGCCATCCAGTCGCTAGCCCAGCTGAGTACCGATAAATACCAGAGTGGTAAGAAGAATGTAGCGTTTCTGATGCATAGCACAGGACATCATCCTGCAGGAAGCGAGATAGATGCCAGCATCATCTATGCAGATTATTATTATCTGGAAGCATTGAATAGGGCTCAAGATATAGTTTTTTAGGTTTTATTTGTTAGGTTTATATGATAAGAGGCAACCCGTGAGGGCTGCCTCTTATTGTATAAACAGTAAGGGCTGCCAGTACATCCTGGCAGCCCTATTACGTTAGTATGTTATGAAAAATTTGAGAGAATTGAAACTTCACAGTTTCAGAATTGTTTTACTAAACATGATTTTTTATATAGAGAAAGCATAGAAATAACTACTTCAATATCGTAGGGGAAGCAGTGGTGGTGCTTATCTGGTCGATGCCCGTGCGCTGCATGGAGTCAACCGAAGCAGAATCGCCCATGGCTACGGAAACGCCCTTGCCACTCTTGGTGTATCCTACGTTTTCAATCTGGTTATCGACATCGTTCTGGAATGGAACCTGAGCAGCGTTGCCCAAGGTCAAGACGATGGCTACCACGGCAGCAGCCTTGAAGAGAGGCTTCAGACGCTCTGTCAATGAAACGACCTTCGCCTTGTTAGGCTCCTTGGTGTATTCATCTTCAATCATCGCCATCATCTTCTGATCGAAGTCATCACCCAGTGTCTCTTGCTTAGCCTCGCCCATCTCGTAAGAGAAGAGCGCCTGATATGGCTTCAGCTCGGCAGGCAACTCGTCCTGGCTGAAGAATGCACGGAGAATCTCCTCTTCTTCGAGAGAAGTCTCGGCCTTCCAATAGCGGTCCAAAAGTTGGTTGATGTACTTATAATCCATAACTGTCGAATTGTTGAAATCTTTGTTTAACTGTTTGTCGAGCCCTGAAGATGTTCACCTTGACCTGGTCTTCGGTGATGCTGAGGATGTCTGCTATTTCCTTATAGGATTTTCCTTCGATGTCTCGAAGTTGCAGACAGCTGCGCTGCTTCTCGGGCAGTTCATTAATGATGTTCCTTACGATGTTCAGCTTGTCTTTCTGAATCATTCGTTCGGAAGGAGTGGATGATGTCTCGTCGAGCCTTTCCGTGGTCTGCTCTTCCAGCGAATCATTCTGATTATCCATCTTCTTGATGCGGTCGAGCGAGAGGTTGCGGGCGATGGTGAGGCTGTAGGCTTCGATGGACTCGAGCTCCTGCCATCTGTCGCGGGCATTCCAGACTTTAATCATGGTATCCTGCACAACGTCCTCCGCTTCCTCCCGGTTGAGAGTAATGCGAAGTGCCAGCCTGAAGAGTTTATTCTTCAGTGGCAAAACATCGTTTTGGAAACTGATTTTTTTCATCCCTCTATAATTAATGACGACTCACCTGTAAGAAAGTTACAGGCAACTCTGAATTATTTCTATTTTTAACTCTTAATAACAGTTCCGTGCTTTCCGTCGATGGCGGTAGCAAGGGTGATAATCACCTCTTTCACGCCTGCATTGATGGCTGCGAGAGCATTCTCCAGTTTTGGAATCATGCCGCCTGCTACGGTACCGTCTGCTTTATATCTCTCAAAATCGGCATGGGTAATCACAGGAATCACGCTGTCGTCATCCTCAGGATTGCTGAGCACGCCTTTCTTTTCAAAACTATATATCAATGTCACGTCGTAGTAAGGAGCCAGAGCCTTGGCTGTCTCGCTTGCGATGGTGTCGGCATTGGTATTGAGGATATTGCCCTTACCATCGTGGGTCAGCGGAGCCATCACTGGGGTGATGCCTTCGTTAATCAGGGTCTGGAGCATCTTGCCGTTGGCACGCTCTACATCGCCTACGAATCCGAAGTCGATGCCATCCTTTAATGGGCGCTTGTGACTATGGATTACGTCCATGTCAGCACCTGTCAGACCGAGGGCATTCACGCCGTTAGCCTGAAGCTTGGCAACCAGGTTCTTGTTTACCAAACCGCCATAAACCATCATTACCACCTCCAGCATGTCTGCATCGGTGATGCGACGGCCGTTTACCATCTTGCTCTCAATGCCGAGGGCTGCGGCTACCTTGGTGGCACGGCGGCCACCGCCATGTACCAGTACTTTCTTGCCGGGAATGGCTGCAAAATCCTTCAAGAGCTGCGCCAGCTGCTCGCTGTCTTCAACGATGGCACCGCCTACCTTTACTATTGTTATCTTTTCCATATTTTTTTAAATCAATAATTTCTTATATGCAAAGGTACGATTCTTTTGGCTATAAAGCTCATATTTGGACATTTCTTTGTATTCTTTAACGCTCTATACAGGAAATGATAGCAATTCTACAGATTTAATTCCAATTGATTTTTCACCAATTCATAATAATATCCTCGTTGTGCCAATAGATTTTTGTGTGTGCCCCGTTCCACAATCTTGCCCTGCCTCATCACCAATATTTGATAGGCATTCTTTACTGTGCTCAATCTGTGCGCTGCCACCACCACCGTTTTGTCATGGTAGAATTTGTCGAGGTTGCACATGATTTCTGCCTCGTTAAAAGTATCTAGCGCATTTGTTGCCTCGTCAAAGAAGATGTACTCGGGATTCTTGTAGATGGCACGTGCAATGAGTAGGCGTTGACGCTGCCCCTGGCTAATCCCATTGCCCTCCATACCTATCTTCGTATAGTAACCCATTGGCATTTTGCGGATAAAATCATCGGCATTGGCTTTCATTGCAGCCTCTTTCAGCCGTTCCATATCGAGCTTGTCTGTGTCAAGGGCGATATTGTGGGCGATAGTGTCGCTGAATATGAAGCTCTCCTGCATTACTGATCCTGTGACACTGCGCCACAAGTGGGGATTTATCGTGCATAGTGCAACATCGCCCACCTTGATGCTGCCGTTGTTGGGCCGGTAAAAGCCCTGCAATAGCTTGATGAGCGTGGTCTTGCCACTGCCGCTCTCTCCCACGATGGCCGTCACTTTACCCCCAGGTATCTCCACGCTCACGTCGTCTAGAGCATAATTGCGCTCCGCACCATCATAGCTGAAGGTGACATGCTCCACGTGGATGGTCTTGTCCTCGGGCAGTCTTGTCGTCTTGTTCTCAATGTCCGTGTCTTCGTCTGGTTGTGAGTGAATCTCGTTCAGTCGCTCCAAGCTTATCTTGGCATCCTGTACCGACTGGATGAAGCCGATGAAATCGTTGATGGGGGCTGTCAGTTGACCGATGATATAGGTGAGCGACATCATCATGCCCAGTGTCATGTTGCCCATGACGACGCTCCTAGCGGCGAGGAAAGTGATGAGGATATTGGTGGTTTGGCTGAAGAACACGGAGCCAGACTGCTGGAACTGACCTATCTTCAGTCCCTTCACGCTGATACGGAACAGGCGTATCTGCACACGCTCCCACTCCCAGCGTTTCTGCCGCTCGCAGTTGTTGAGCTTGATGTCCTGCATACCTTGTATTAGCTGAATTATCTTGTTGCGCTCCGTGGCGGACTGGTTAAAGCGCTTGATGTCAAGCTCACGACGGTATTTCAGGAAGAATGTTATCCACAGCACGTACAGGGTGTTGCCTAGCATGAACACGCCGAGCACTAGGAGACTGTAGCAACTGAGCACCACGGAGAAGACAACGAAGTTGGCTAGCGAGAACATCACATTCAGCGAGTTGCCCATCAGAAAGGACTTAATGCGGGAGTGGTCATCAATGCGCTGCAACAGGTCGCCCGTTTTCTTGGTATCGAAGAAGTGGAGCGGCATGTTCATCAGTTTTATCAGGAAGTCGGAAATCAGTGCGATGTCTATGCGGGTGTTCACCTGTAGTAAAGTCCAACTGCGTACGAAGCCCACGCCCAATTGCGCCACGAAGAGCATGAGCTGGGCTATCAGAATAAGCGTAACAAAACCAAGGTTTTTGCCATTGACACCTCGGTCAACCAATACTTGCGTCAAGAAGGGAAATGCCAGCTGAAGCAAACTGCCCAACAGCATTCCCAACAAGAGCACGACAATCTGGCGGCTGTAGGGCTTGAGGTACTTGAAGAAGAAGCCAAGGCTCTGCTTATGGCTCTCGCACTCCTCCTTGCGCTTGCCGAAATTTACACCAGGCACCATCAGCAAAGCCATACCGCATTCCTGTCCCTGCACCTTCGTACAGAGCCAACTGCGTATGAACTCCTCCTCCGTGTAGCAAAGCTTTTGCGAGGCAGGGTCGGAGATGTAGAAGTGATAGCGGCCGCTTCTGCTTTTCTTCACCTTGTAACAGACCACGAAATGGTTCTGGTTCCAGTGGAGGATGCAGGGAAGGGATGCATCGTTGGCAAGCTGGTCTATGGTTATCCTCACACCGAGCGTGCGAAACCCCAGGTACTCGGCTGCCTCGCTGATGCCCAGCATCGACACTCCGTTTCGGGTGATGTGGCAATGCTGGCGCAGCATCTCAGCCGAGTACTCCTTGCCATAGTGCTTGGCTATCATCCTCAACGAGGTGGAACCACAGTCCATCTCGTCGAGTTGCTGATAATGGGGGAAAGGTTTGAAAAAACTCATATACTTATTTTGACCTGATTATATAAAGAGTCTATTTATGCTACAAATTCATTTGGTTTCTAATATCTTCCTTTGAAGAGAGTATGGCTGTATCTTTCAAGTAATGTGAATACATCTTTTGTTGGTTAGAATTATGAGTACCATTTAAGTCACGAGGATGTGACAGATGGAATAAACATCCCTTTGCATAGCCTATCCTATAACCTAGGTTTGTCCATCTCTCATATCTCTCTGTGTCTTCTGGTCCCCAACCGTAAAACTTTAGATTTTCCATCCCTGAGGCATGGTATGACTTTGCATTGACAAGAAGGGCTCCTCCATGCATATATGTGCCATAGGGCGCAATCATCATCATTTTCAGTTCTTCCAAAATGGTAATATCCTCACTTTCCAAATATAGGTCACGAATCAACTTACTCGTGTCAAGAAAGATTCCTTCATACGGATAGCAAATGTCGTATTTGCCAGAACGTAATTTTATAATGGATTCATATACTTGGGATGGTAATGAAACTACATCAGCATCCCAAATGGCAAGAATTTCTGTAGTTGCCTTCATTGCCATCTGGTTGATATATTTAGTTCGATAGAACACGGGATCATTGTCTGGGACAAAGATGTAATCCACATCCTGTGGTAGCAAAGAGCATAAGATGCCATTGTTGCGATTATCTGCTTCCAAGACCATAATGTTCGTCTCAAAATATTTACGTAGGTATCGAATTACCGCCAAAACGTTTTCCAATCTCACCAAAGATTCGACCCTTATAGGTATCAGCACCGTAAGATCTTTCATATCATATTTCATACTTTTCTTTTTAAATAATCAAGAAACAGCCTTATTCCGCAATAGCCATTTAGAGAGTAATAGTTAGAGAAGAACTCTCCATCATGCTCAATTCTTTCCCAAAGAGAAGACTCTACTATTCTTTTTTCAAAGTCATAATTTTCATCATTCATAGCAAAGCCCATCCATATATTGAGCTTCTGCAATAACCAGATTCCAATAACCCCAGTTTGTGGCATAATGTTCTTATTTGTCAATTCATTCTCCAAAATATGTCTAATATCAATGTCTTGTGCCAATCTTTCTGCAAAATTCATCCACTCTGTGTCATGAGTAAATTTTCCAACACAACGAGCTACAGTCATAAGGTGGAATCGATTGGCATGCAATACAGGATGACAAGAAAAAAGAAAAAGTTTCATCTCGTGAAAAATATTTTCTATCCTTTTCTGATCTATTCCTAATTGGTAAATCCATACAAGTACTCCCACAAACAAGTATTGCTCCTTCATCAGGTTGAATGGAAATGTCTCTTGATAGAAATTATCCTGCCGATGAATGTATATATAATTAAAAAGATGTTCTATGAATCTTAGGTAAAGTTTCTTTCTGATAGCGGAATTTACATTGATATATCTCACAATGAAATAAATCAAAACATCTAAGATGGGGAGCTTTATGTTAGGAGTCACTTCTTTCTCTAGGAGGCTACATGTACCTTTATATATATGATCATCTATGTCTTGCAACACTTCATTGACATCTCCTTCAACAAACTTGTATTTCAACAAAAAAGATATGCCTAAAGCAATGCCTGTTATGCCCTCTTCCATGAACAAAATTTTGTTTTGTCCCATATTTGCCATGATTTTCTCCAAGGTTGCCTCTCCGAGTTGAGTCATTTGAGGGTCATGCCTCATTCTTCCTAACACAAAATAATATATACACACTCCCATGTCTCCCTTCAACAATCCAGTAAAACTGAATTGTTGAAGGACGTTGTTTATTTTATATTCAAGTTCTTTTGTTAGCATAAAATATATAACTTTAATGTGTCTTTGGCTTCATGCTGAAATGGTACGCCATATGAAGGATGGCATAACGTGGCAAGGCATTGACAAACGTCTCGGTTCTTCCCTGTGCGTTTACCATGCGGGTGATGTTGTTCAAGTTGCCCAAGATGTCGAAGCCATCAAGCATCCATGTCAACTTGCCTTTGAACGTCGTATAGGAAAGACGGGCATTCCATAGCAAGTCGTTGGTATTCATAGAGCTTCCCTCATAGCCTCGTCGTGAATACATAGTCAAGTCTGTGCCTAGTTGGAAGTGCCAAGGCAAGTTGAGGGAGGTAGTAATACCATAGTTGAAATCAATGGCATTGATGTGGTTGAAGTCCATTGCCTCACCATCAATGTTACGCCAGGCAGCGGAAGCCTTGATTCCCACCAATGAAGAACTACCTATCTTGTAATCGAGTTTCAGAGTCTCGTCCAACAATTTTGTTTGCACAGAGTTGCGGGTTACCTGGTAGTTTGCGCCCTCGGCCTTACCTATTAAATCCACACTGTTCACATATTCTGCACGTGTCCATGAGCCGAATGTCAATTTCTTCGTCTTGTCTAGCGGCTGTTCGTAGTTGTAGGATATGGCTGCGTTCCAGTTGCCACTTACATTCTCCGCACGATAAGTCCTAATACCTGTGCTGGCGTCATAGCTATAGCCCATAGCTAAGGCGTTTGCCCGATAGGTGTAGGACAAGCGGAGGCTTTGGCTTCTTTGCTTGGCTGTATTTGTTGAGCTGAGGAGGAGATTTACATCATAGACCATTTCGTTCTTCAGACTATTGTTTCCCACCTTTACGTTCATTGGGTCTGTAGCATCAGAAATATTCACCATATTGACGAGGTCTGGAGCCTTAGGAGTTGCCTTGAAGAGCAACTGAAATCCTTTGGTGTAGTCTTTTACCCAATAGCTTAGTCGAGTGAAAGGAAAAGACAGAAGTGTCGTGTTTCTGACAAGGATAGTATCAACACTTCCCCTTTGGTAATTCAGTCTCTGTTGAGTGGGCTGAATGCCTAGTTGAGCCTGTGCGCTCCAGGAACCCTGCTTGGTGCTTTTATTCCATGTGATGCCAGGGAAAATATTATGGGTATCCTCTGTATTTTTGCTCATATAGCTATTGCTCTTGTCCATTGTATGTTCGTACTCTGCAACAGATGGTAACCAACCTATCGCCATATTCTTTTCATCTTGATCATCTAACAGGTCTAATTGGTAAAGGGAAGAACAGCGTTTCTTGTCTCGATGTCCAAAACCATAGGACATAGACAATTCCACAGCTTGATTCAAGCGGAAATTATAAGATGCACCCAGTTGATAGAACAAATTGCGGTCTGGATGGTTCTTGAAATACTGGTTGCCAGAACTTGCTGCTTCCTGTTCTTGACCATAGTGGATGGCATATTTGTTGAAAAAGTCCTTCTTACGACTGTCACTAGAGATTTTTCCTATCAGATTGATGTAGTCATCTGAGCCTTTGAGCTTTATCGTACTTGCAGCATCCAAACTTCCTGACAGCTGATGTCCTTTATCTAAGCCTTCCTTCTTATATCTGTTGATAAGCGATTGCCGAAGAAGACTCTCAGCCCCCACAGAGTAGATTTTGTCAAACGTCTCACGGCTGACATCGTACTGCATGGAGGAGAACGTGCCCGACAGATAATCGCTATGGTTGTCAAACTTGTCATAGCTGAACTTTGGCTGCAAGATTAGGTTTACCTTGTTGCTGAGCACAAAGTAAAGTTGATTGCTCGTTGCCAAATGAAAATTCTTTATCTTTTCCTGCTGACGCTCGTAATCGTAAGTGTTGCCATTAGGCAGGAAGTTCACACGGTCAGTATTGGTGATGAGGTTTTGGTTGGAATGGCTCACCTGCACATTGCCATTTAAGTCAAACTTTTGGTTTCTGTCACTGACTGCATAGTCAAAACCTCCCATTTTCTCCTTGCTATCTCCTCTTGGCATGTCCACGGGGGTCCAGTCTGTGTCACGACCAGGCTTGCGGTTGTCATTGAGATTGTTGACATTCCCGTAGAATGTAAGACGTGAATGGTCTGTATAACGCATGGCAAAGAGGCGACCAAGATAACGGTCTTCAGTGCCAGCTCCACCTTCCAAATTAGCCAGTACACCGATGGAATAGTCCTTTTTGAGGTTGACATCCATTACGTATGTCTTATCATCCTCACGTTTTTGTCCGAGAAACTCACTTTTCTTGCCATACTTATCATATATTTTTACCTGCTTCACCGTATAGGATGGCAGATTTTCCAACATGACTTCCTGATTGCCCTTGAAGAAGTCCTTTCCATTGAGCAAGAGATTTTCCACGAACTTGCCGTTGTGGTAAATTCTTCCGTCTTTCTTAATTTCCACGCCAGGCATCTGTCTAACCAGGGCATCAAGCATACTTCCCTCCGCTAAGATGAATGCATCAGCATTATAGACTACGGTGTCTCCCTTATGATAGAACTTCACCTTGCTTCCTACGACATTTACCTCTTGCAACATCTTGGAGTCTGGTCGCAAGGTTATAGGAGGAAGCTCTTTTTCGTATTCCCTTTTTTTCAAGTCACCAATAGACACATTCACGTATGCTGTCTTGTAACCCAGATAGCTGGCACGCAAAATATAGCATCCCTTTTCTCTTGGCACCTCAAACTTGAAGATGGAGTTATATCCATCTTGCTCATCCCTTGTCCAATGATTATTCGCCACAAGAGTTTGTAACACCGTACTGTCTGAAGCCAAAAGTTGTATGGTCACTCCTGGTATGTCGTTTCGAGTCTTGGAGTCCAATACACGGCTTTTGAGTATGAGTTTTTCTTGTGCTGTGCATGTCATAGACAAGAGCATGGCGAAAAGTAATAGGATAGTTTTTGTCATAATCTTTATTTTTTGATTGTGCAATGATTCAACAAATATGTCTTCAAATTCCCTTTTATTAACGGACAAACGTTTATATTATTATTTTCGTAATCACGTTTTATTCTGTTGTATGGGCAACCGCCCCCACAAACAGGCAACAAAATACATTCCTTACATTGGGTATCATCAAATGGGTCGGATGCAGCCAAATATCGGAATAATAATGGCTCATTGGTGATTCTACCATCTAAGTAACCATATACTTTGTCCTTTTTACCCACATCATTCCAACATTTATATAACTCTCCTTCAGGACCAATAACTACACTATTTGGATTCCTGACGAAGCACTCTTGACTTGGCTTGGGATAAAATTTTCTGAAAACAACTCCGTTTTCTTTCAACAAACGGTTTATGTATTTGTTTTGTTCTTCTGAGTTCAAGACGCACTTATTGGTATTTTCTATGTCATCTACAAAAGCTGGAGTTAAGTGAATGCCAAGAAACTCCTCTTTCTGAAACATCTTGTATAATTCCAAAAAGTCACGTTCATTTGTATGGTCAATATTCACCCTTACATTCAACTTTATTTCAGGGCAAATATCATGTACATACTTTATGTTCTCAATGATTCTGTCAAAGGTAGGATGACCAGTTCTCAAACATCTACGATTATCATGCACTTCTTTCATACCATCAATAGTTACCTGTATTGACTTGATGCATAAATCGTCAAGATGCTTAACAATTCTATCTGTCAGCAAATAGCCATTTGTTATAATACCAGCCTCATATTTCAGCCCTAAATTCAAAAATTTTTGAGTTAAGGATCTCATTCTGCTGAATGCCAAGAGAGGCTCACCACCAAACCATACAACTTTTAAAGTCTTGGCTGCTTTATGTCTCTTTACAAAAGAAATAACCTCTTCTTCCACTTGGTCAGACATATACACTTGAGGATGCTTTCCTTCAAAGCAATATGGACAAGCGAAATTACAGTCTAATGTTGGATTGATTGTTAACGACAACAGGCTATTGGAAAATCTCCTAAAAAGAGACTTATACTTAATTCGTGCAAACTCTTCTTGCTCATTTTCAACAATCACCTTCATTTTCACCAACGTCTCTCTTAAGCTTTCATCTGAAATGTTTACGGCGTCTTTATCCTTAATTTGTTGGCTTATAAGGTTATAGGTACTCTTGTCCAATTCCGCAAAGGAATTGGACAAGGAATTATACAGATAAAATCTATCTGCTTCTTGAAAGAGATAGCTATATTTTGACCAAATCATACTTTTAAGAGTTTAAGTACAAAGAATAGTACTTAATAAATACTACCAAGAAAAATGATCACATTTTGTTCCCAAAAGTGTACAGCTCAATCCGCTAGAGTAATAGTCACAGTGATTAGAAGTACGAACGCCACAAGTATCACCACCTAATAATGCCTCCATAGAGTCTTCACTCAACTGAAAATCTTTTACTGGATTCTCTATTATTTTTATTTTGTTTATTTTCATAATTTTACATGTTTAATTTTACTTACTTTATAAATATCTTTCTAAAGAAGTACATATCTTCTTTGGGTTGTTGCTCCAAAATAACGAAAGATTATATTAGGGGCTTAACATTCTATCTGGTTCGTTTTTTTCTTTTTAAGTTATTATCAGATAATTCTAATTTTATAAAATCAGTAAATCTTTCCATTATGAATATGCTCTTATTCTATATACAAAGTACCTATATATTTAATTGATGCACTTGATAAGATGATACTATATTCGCCTTTTAAATCAGTTTGAAACATAATGCTAGGTGTCTGAAAGTCCCAAGTAAAAGAATATACGACTTCTTCACCTTGCAAAATCTCTACAAGAAATGTTTGATTTGTTGCATCTTGCAATCTTATAAGTGTATGCCCATCAATACCTATCAAAGGGACATAAGTTGGCGTACGTTTAATAGGTGTTCCAATTCTAGATTCATCATAAATAGGCCTCAAATTTATAGATTCAATTCCATTAGATGCATGAATTGGTACATACTGAACAATCAGTGAAATCATTAAAATTAATAGCTTTTTCTTCATAATCTTTCGATATTTTTTGTACAAAAGTAGCAAAAAGAAATATATATACCAAAGAAAAAAGGAATTAAAAACTTTCAAGAACTTTCATCTCTGATTATCAGTAACTTAAAATGAAAAGAATAGCTTTCTAAACTTTAATGAAAGTTTTTGAAAGCTACTCTATTAGACTAAATTATGCAATTTTTCTTCGAACTCTTTTGGAGAAAGTTCTTCACCGAATAATTTTAAGGCTATTCTTCTTTTAATAGTAGAGGCATGCCCAGATGATATACCAAGTAGCACATGTATATCGGAAGAAGAGAAAAATAGACGAACCAATAGGCACACAGCAATATCTGTTTCATTTAAGATGTCTAGGCTAAAAACCAAAGCATAGAACTTAGGAGTTTGCTCACCTAATATTTTTCCTATTTCGATCAATTCTTCTTTTGTTATTTTCTGTCCCAATAGAGCCTTCTTATCTATAATCTTACGTAAAGCTATGCTGCGTAAATATACATTCACTTCATTACATTTTTTAAAAGGTATGGGCTTTTCAAATTCAGAGATTCGTTTATTGAGTATCTCTATTTTTTTCTCATATTCTCGTATTGTTTCGTTATGCGAATTCTTTTCATTGCTCAAAATAGCATCTAGATGTTGTTTTGCTTTAAATATTTTTTTGTTATCTTGCAAATATTGCATAGCTTGTACTTGTAGCTGCTTAAATTGTAATGCACGTTTTGTATTCCTTTGGCGTAAAAAGAATACGATAACTAGGCAACTCAGCAAAATAATCATCAAAACTCCCCCTCCGATATGCACTATGTATTTGTTGATTACGGCTAACTTTTCGGCTTTACGTTCCATTTGATCATAATTATATTGCGCTTGCATTTTGAGTAAAGTTTTAGTCTGCATTTTTCGAAAAACAGAATCATTAGCTTCAGTTGCCAAATAGCCATATTTGCCTATTGAGTCTGAATTATGTTGCATTTGATAAGCTTTCACTAAACCACGATATGCCATCTCCCGTTCGTCTACGGCTTGCGATTCATGTAATAATTTATAATACTCTTTTATCGCGAGTTTTACTTGATTGCTTTTTAAATAATAGTTGCCTTTGGTAAAATAATATTTTTCCTTTCCCTTAGCCACATTGCCCAAACTGTCTATTAGTCCCGATGGCTTCTCATATAAATCCATCAATTGTTTTGCTTTTAACAAATTAGAGGAATTAACATATTCACAAATGGTCGTACACAATTCTAATGCTGCATCCTGGTGCATACCTAACATAGAATATTGATGAAATAAATATTCTTTCATTTGAATATATTTAGCTTTATTCTCCATTTTTAAATAAGCGTGACTTTGGTTAGATAACGCTTGTAATAACAAAACAGTATCTTTGCTAATCTTGGCATATTCTTTAGTTTTCTCTAAAGCTTGTAAAGCATTTTGTGGCATTTCTTGGTCTAAAAAAAATGAGCCAATTTGCCCATAAATAATCGCAAGCAATTCATAATTACAATCTGCACGAGTCGTGTCTGCGCATTCTGTAGCCCTATGATACCAATCCAAACAGGCTGGAGAATCCTTTAGGTCACGATACACGCAGCCTAAAAGATAATTTGCTAACATCTTGTCATTAGCAGAGCCATGGCTAGTATAGTAATCTACGACTTGCTTCATTATAGAGTCTGTCTTGAAGACGACAAAACCCTTGTTCATGCCTTTTGCATAAATCAATTCATAATGCATTCGTTGTGCTTTACTCATCTTTGTTTTTTTCGCCCCTAAACTATCGAGTATACCTAAGGCAACCCGCACAGAATCTTGATTGGTATCCATCAAGCTATCTGCACGGGCAATTGTTTGTTTTATGTCATTTTGATGATTGCATGAGCATAACAATGCAAAAATGACAAGTATATATATCAGTTTATTCATTATTGTAAATAAGTATATCCGAAGAGACCATTGCGATAGGTGCCCAGGAATTCCTTGCCCTCATCGAGTGAAATCTTGCCTTCCTTCACACTCTTGGTTACCCACTGCTCCAACTGGCGGACGAGCTTCTTCGGATTGTACTGTACGTAATCCAGAACCTCCTCTACGGTTTCGCCATCGAATATCTGGTCGATGCTGTATTTGCCGTCTTTTACGGAAATATGGGCTGCATTGGTGTCGCCGAAAAGATTGTGCATATCGCCCAGAATCTCCTGATAGGCACCTACAAGGAATACACCGAGATAGTATGGCTCGTTCTTCTTCAAAGGATGAAGAGGAAGAACGTTGCCGATATGACCATCGGTTACGAAGTTGGCTATCTTTCCGTCGCTGTCGCAGGTGATGTCCTGCAAGGTAGCGTTGCGGGTAGGACGCTCGTCCAGACGCTGGATAGGCATGATAGGGAAGAGCTGGTCGATGGCCCAACTGTCTGGCAGGCTCTGGAACAATGAGAAGTTGCAGAAATACTTGTCGGCAAGAATCTTGTCCAATCCTCTAAGCTCCTCAGGCACGTGCTTCATGTGCTTGGCAAGGTTGTTGATCTCGTGGCACACGCTCCAGTACATCGCCTCAATCTCGGCACGGGTCTTCAGATCTACGATGCCGTGAGAGAAGAGCTGCAATGCCTCGTCGCGAATCTGCTCAGCATCGTGCCAGTCTTCCAACATGTTGCGAGGATTCAGGTTGTCCCATATCTCATAAAGGTCCTTCACCAGCTGGTGGTCAGTCTCCTTTGCTTCAAACTCCTCTGGCATTTCCGGCAGGGAGGCTGTCTCCAGCACATCAATCACCAATACGGAGTGGTGGGCAGAAAGCGAGCGGCCACTCTCGGTGATGAGGTTAGGATGCTCGATATTGTTCTTGTTGGCTGCATCAACGAAGGTATAGACACAATCGTTTACATACTCCTGGATAGAGTAGTTTACAGAGCTTTCGCTGCTGGCAGAACGGGTGCCGTCGTAATCTACGCCAAGACCACCGCCACAATCTACGAAATCTACATTGTAGCCCATCTTGTGGAGGTTGATGTAGAACTGTGCTGCCTCACGGAGAGCCGTCTGGATGCGGCGGATCTTGGTAATCTGGCTTCCGATGTGGAAGTGGATGAGGCGCAGGCAGTCGTGGAATCCCATCTCCTCAATCTTGTTGAGGGCAGTGAGCAGTTCGGCGCTTGTCAAACCGAACTTCGATGCATCGCCACCGCTCTCAGCCCATTTTCCTGAGCCTGAAGAAGCGAGCTTGATGCGGATACCGATGTTTGGCTTCACGTTGAGCTTGCTTGCCACCTTGGCGATGATATCCAGCTCGTTGAGCTTTTCTACCACGATGAAGATGCGCTTACCCATCTTCTGTGCGAGCAAGGCAAGTTCGATGTAGCTCTCATCCTTGTAACCGTTGCAGATGATGAGTGAGTCGCTCTGTGCCTGTACGGCGATAACGGCATGAAGCTCAGGCTTGGAACCGGCTTCCAGTCCCAGGTTGAACTTCTTTCCATGAGAGATGATTTCCTCAACCACCGGCTGCATCTGGTTCACCTTGATAGGATAGATGACAAAGTTTTCCCCCTTGTAACCATATTCCTCCTTGGCCTTCTGAAAACAGCTGGCTGTCTTCTCGATACGGTTGTCGAGGATATCTGGGAAACGGAGCAGTACGGGAGCGTTGATGTCTCGTAATGCCAACTCGTCCATGATGTCGCGCAGATCTATCTGCGTATTGTCCTTGCATGGAGTTACATAGACATCACCCTTGTCGTTGATGCCAAAGTAAGAAGTGCCCCAACCACCAATGTTGTAGAGCTCCTTCGAGTCTTCAATAGTCCATTTCTTCATTTTCTGTTCTTGGTCTTGCTAAAAAGTTTGTTTTATAATATTTTCTGTTTATGATAAATCGTAGAAAGGTAAGCCGTCTCTTGTCTTGAGTTGGCTTACCTTTTATCTTTATACGTTCAGCAGGCTACGAACCTCCTGTACCGTTTCGTTTACTTTATCCAAGTTGTCCATCACATTGATGTCTATGATATGTTTTGCCTTCTCGTAGAAAGGCTCGCGCTGCTTCAGCTGCTCGCGGATGAATACCTGTACTTCCTCCGGAGTCTTGTTGAGCAGCAGGGGGCGTACGCCCTTGCCCATCTTGAGGTGAGCATAGAGGGTTTCTGGCGTTGCCTTGAGGTAGATGGTGCTGCCCGACTGGTTCATATACTCCATGTTGTCGAAGAAACAGGGTGTTCCTCCGCCACAGCTAACCACTACGTTTTCAAACTCCGCCACCTCGTGTAGCATGTTATGCTCTATCTGGCGGAATCCCTCTTCTCCTACTTCGTCAAAGATCTGCTTCACGGTTTTGCGCATACGGCTCTCGATGTACCAATCGAGGTCGTAGAACATCACGCCAAGCTCTTTGGCGAGGGCCTTGCCGACAGTCGTCTTGCCGGCTCCCATATATCCAATGATGATGATAGACTTCATTTTATTCTTTTTTACTTCTTCTGCCTCTAGCCTTTGGTTCTGGTGCTTCCTTGATGATGGTCATGCATTCCTCGTAGCTGAGTGACTCTACGTTCTCCTGCTTTGCCTTCGGAATGCGATAGTTCTTGCCATCGAATGCGATGTAAGGACCATAGCGGCCATTCAGGAGCTCCAGCTTGTTGTCTTCCTCAAAGGTCTTGATGTGGCGTTTCTGCTCGTTAGAGCGTTTTTCGTTGATAAGTTCCACAGCCTGTTCCAGGGTGATGGCCATTGGGTCGATTTCCTTAGGAATGGATACATACTTGCGGTCGTGGAGTACGTATGGACCGAAACGGCCGCTTCCGATGGTTACGGTAGTGCCTTCGAACTCACCAACCTGGCGAGGCAGCTTGAAGAGTTCCAATGCTTCCTCCAGAGTGATGGTCTCGATGCTCTTGTCGGCAGGCAACTGGGCAAACTGTGGCTTGTCCTCGTCTTCGGCGGTACCAATCTGAACCACTGGACCGAATCTTCCGATCTTTACGAATACAGGGCGGCCGCTCTTTGGGTCCTTGCCCAGTTCACGCTCACCGGCCTTGTGCTCGCTGCGTGCTTCCATCACACCCTTTACTTCCGGTTCGAAACGCTTGTCGAAGTCCTTCATCCATTTGGTCCACTCGGTCTTACCCTCGGCGATATCATCGAACTTCTGCTCTACGTTGGCAGTAAAGTTATAGTCCATGATGTTAGGGAAGTTGGCCATCAGGAAGTCGTTTACCACGATTCCGATATCGGTAGGGAGGAGCTTGCCCTTTTCAGAACCAGCCTGTTCCTTCTTGGTCTTCTGGGTAATCATGATACCCTTCAGCGTATCTACGGTGTAGGTGCGCTCCTCGCCCTGCTTGTCACCCTTCACAACGTATTCACGCTGTTGGATGGTGCTGATGGTAGGAGCATAGGTAGATGGACGGCCAATGCCGAGGTCTTCCAGCTTCTTCACCAGACTTGCTTCGGTGTATCTTGCTGGTGCCAGAGAGAATTTCTCTGTGGCGATGATTTCACGGCGCTGCAACTCATCGCCTTTCTTCATGGCTGGCAGGAGATGGGTTGAATCTTCTACGTTCTCATCCTCATCGGTAGATTCACGATATACCTTGAGGAAACCATCGAATACAACAACCTCACCATTGGCAACAAACTTCTCGCTGGTGTTGTCGATGCTGATATTGATGGTTGTCTTCTCCAACTGTGCATCCTCCATCTGTGAAGCGATGGTACGTTTCCAGATCAGGTCGTATAGACGCTTCTCCTGGCTGGTGCCATCAATGCTTGTCTCGCTCATGTAGGTAGGTCGGATGGCCTCGTGAGCCTCCTGTGCACCCTTGGAGTTGGTGTGATAGGCACGTGGCTTGCTGTATTCCTTGCCGTACTCCTTGATGATCTCATCCTTGCTGGCATTGCTGCAGAGGGTAGAGAGGTTCACACTGTCGGTACGCATGTAGGTGATGCGTCCACCCTCGTACAGACGCTGAGCCACCATCATGGTCTGGCTTACGGTGAAGCCGAGCTTGCGGGCTGCTTCCTGCTGCAGGGTTGATGTGGTGAAAGGAGGCGCTGGTGTACGCTTCAGCGGTTTCTTGGTGACAGCCTCTACGGTGAACTTGGCGTCCTTGCACTTCTCCAGGAAGGCTTCCACCTCTTCATGGGTCTTGAAACGGTGATCGAGCTCTGCCTTTACCTCTGTGGCTGCGCCATTCTCGCTGATCAGGGCGAATACGGCGTTGACACGATAGTATGGTTCGCTCTTGAACTTCTGAACTTCACGCTCACGCTCCACGATGAGGCGTACGGCAACACTCTGTACACGACCGGCAGAGAGGGCTGGTTTCACCTTTCTCCACAATACAGGAGAGAGCTTGAAGCCCACGATGCGGTCGAGCACACGACGTGCCTGCTGGGCATTCACCAAGTTCATGTCCAGGTGGCGTGGGTGCTCAATAGCGTCTAAGATGGCTGGTTTGGTAATTTCATGGAAGACGATACGGCTTGTCTTCGCTTCATCCAGTCCGAGTACTTCGCAAAGGTGCCAGCTGATGGCTTCTCCCTCGCGGTCCTCATCGGATGCTAACCAAATCTTCTTAGCTTGCTTCGCTGTTGATTTCAATTCTGTGACGAGCTTTTTCTTTTCCTCTGGAATCTCATAACAAGGTTCCATGGTCTTCTCGTCTATACTGAGTTCCTTCTTCTTCAGGTCACGGATATGACCGTAAGAAGACATCACCTTGAAGTCTTTACCTAAAAACTCTTCGATTTTCTTAGCCTTTGCAGGGCTCTCGACGATTACTAAATTTTCTTGCATACGCTTCTACACAATTTCTTTTGGTCTGCAAAAGTAAATAAACTTTTTGCTTATACCTTATTATATAGTGATTTTTTTGGTTTTTTAAATGTTTTGGGGCGTATTTTCATTCTTTCGTCTTGTGTTTTGCAAGAAATTTGGCCACTCCCTGTCTTATTGATTCTAATCCGAACTCTTCGGGATGGAGGTTGCTGAGAGGAATCCAGTATGACTCCTCGGCATCGTCCATCGCCTCCACATGAGAGAGGTCTTTCACCTTTACCACATAGAACATATCAAGGGTATGAACCAGAAAGTCGGAATAGAGATAGAGGTTAGGGATGCTGAACTGATAGTTTGCCTCGATTACCTCCAAACCCGTTTCTTCCTTTACTTCTCTAGCCACGCCTTCTTCACCGGTTTCATCCATATCTACGAATCCGCCTGGCAAGTCGAGGGTGCCTTTGGCAGGTTCGTTTTTTCTGCGAACCACCAGAAGTTCTTCTTTCTCGTTGAGAATGAAGGCTACTGTGGCACTGCTGGGATTCAGATAGTAGGTGAATCCGCAGTCCTTGCATTTTTTACTCTTGAAGTTGTTGATCTCGAAATGTTGAGAGCCGCAAACCGGGCAAAACTTGAATTTGTCTAAAACGTGACTCATAATATATATATTAAAGAGCGGTCGGTCTTTGGATTTCACAAAGATCGACCGCTATGTTATTAATTACCAATTGTCTGTTCGGAATGGGAAGAGAGGCAGACCGCCTGCATTCGCCATATTGCCGAGCTGGAAGTTACGGAAGCAGTAGCGCAGAGCTACCGGCTTCTTGACTTCAGGGCTGGTTACGACGATGCACTCGTTCCATCCGTCGTTGCCTTCCTGCCAGAAATGCTTGGCTGTGGCAGGATGGAACACCTTGTCTTCGCCGGCTACTTCGAAGCCCTTGATGCCTTCAAAGCGGTTATAGGCTCCGTAGGTGTTGTCGAAGTGAACCTTCACCGTGTCGCCAACAATCTTCATCTCCTTGAAAGTCATACTCTCGCAGAAGAGTCCCTTCATACCGTAGGTTTTGCTGAGTGCCTGAAGAGCCAGACGCTCACCTACAGGCTGCTTCTGACATGGGTGAATCTGCTCTACCTCGTATGGATAAACCAGATCTTCGGTGCAGACGATGCCACTGTTCGGGATGATTTTGGCTGCATTAAACTGCTGCTCGCGAAGTCTTGGACCTGCATCACCATTCACATCGCCATTATGATAAGGTGCAATCTGCACGAAATAGAATGGCAGTTCGCCCTGCTTGAAGTCTCTGCGCCACTGGGCTACGAGGTCGGCAAGACGCTGTGTGTATTGACCTGCCGGGTCGCCCACGTTGGAACAGCCTTGATAGAAGAGAATTCCCTTCACGCTATAGTTGAGGATAGGATGGAAGGTTCCGTTGCCCCAAAGAAGAGGGTAGAGGAAGTCCCACTTGAACTTAGGATTCTTCGTCATCTTGAGGGAGTCGAGGTCTTCTTTCGTGTTCTTTTTCAGATAGTCACGATCGAGCCAGCTTTCTACACGGCTTCCGCCCTTGTTTGCCATCACCAGTCCCACTGGTACGTCGAGCGCCTTGTTGACTACCTGTGCAAAGAAATATCCGGTGGCAGATGCATCGCCTACCGTCTCTGGATTGATGGTCTTCCATTCGCAGTTGGCGTCATCCAGCGGTTTGCTGCTCATCACGCTAGGAATCTTCACGTAGTGTACACCTTTATATTGGTTGGCTTCCAATACAGCCTTGTTGTAGCCTTTTACAGGGCAGTTGCCGAAACCTTTTACCGGCATCTCCATATTGCTCTGTCCGGCGCAGCCCCATACTTCACCAGCCAGTACATTATTGAGGGTAGTCTTTTCGCCATCATCGAAGGTAATGGAGAGTGGAGTGTAGCTAGCTTTTGGAGTCTGTACCTTGACAGCCCACTTGCCATCCTTTCCGGTCTTTGCAGAATATTTCTGCTGCGACCATGAGGTGCTTATCTCTACCAGGGTACCAGGCTTGTCCCAACCCCAGAGGTTGGCTTCTGAATCTTGTTGGATAATCATGTTGTCACCCAGGATGTGTGGCAACTTTACTTTAGCGTTTGCTCCTGCTGTTACGAGAGCTAATGCTGCGAAAGCTAAAAGTTTCTTGTTCATTTTTTAGTGCTTAAAATTTATTGTTGCTGTTAATCTATTGTAGCTCGTATTGGATGATAGGAGCCGGAAGTCTGGAGAAAAGTCCAGACTTCCGACTTGTCTGTTGTATGAACGCTCGTATTAAAGAAGGTTCTTGATGGCTGCATCAATGTCCTTGATCTGTATGTCGCGGGCTCTCAGAGTATTGCTTCTGTCAATGAGGAAGAAGGTAGGGATGCTCTGCACGTTATAGAGCTGGAGACTTGTTCCCTGGATGCCGTTCTCTTCACGTACGCAGATCCATGGAAGGGCAGCGGTAGATGTTTTCCAGAAGTGTTCATCTGGATCTACGGAAACCTGATAGATTTCCAGTCCGGCAGCATGATATTTGTTGTAAAGCTCACGGAGCATCATAATGCGCTTGGTGCTCTCGTTGCTGGCGAAGATATGAAAATCGAGCAATACCACCTTGCCGGTGAGATCAGAGAGGCGGCGAACCTGTCCCTTGTTGTCCTGTAGGGCAATTTCAATGCATCCGTTTACGCTCACCTTGCTTGCCTCAATCTGCTGCTGTGCACGCTGCCTGTCAATGATACGGATATCCTTCATGCCCTCGATGGCGATGTTGTGCAGGTTCTTGCCACGCTCTGCGCCTGGATAGTAAGTATCCCAGCTTGTAGCTACGGCAGCGAATACTTTCACGTCATCCTTGTTATTGCGAGGGTTAAAGATGAGTGAGTTGGTGTTGCCCAACTGGATAGTCTGGAAGAGTGCATAGTAAGAGGAAGCCTTCATCGGCTCCTTGAAGATGTAGTTGGTCTTTACATCCTGCTTGTATGCAGCCAGCATGCGGGCTACGATAACATCCATGGAATCTACCCCGATGTTAGGGCTCTTGATGATGCCATTGATGTTGCTCTGCAGAGTCATCTGCTTGAGCGAAAGTTCCTTGATCTTGCTGCAGTTCTCAGAGCCTTCCACCTCGTACTTGTAGCTCATCTGAGGATAAGCTGCCTTCACGTTGACGGTCTCGGTTGAGTCGATACTGAGGTTGATGCTCTGGTTGGCAATGCGGAGACGGTAGAATTCAGGAGTGATGCTGTCCATCGCATTCTCTTCGAAAGCGAAGGAGCCGTCTTCACCCAGTTTCACCGAGTCGATCTTTACCGGACCATTCAGGCTGAGGTTCTCCAGGTAGAGCATAGAGTCCTGAGCCTCGGTAATATTACCGTTGATATGAAATTTCTTGTTGTTACAAGAAGTGAGAGCCAGCGCAGCTACCATAATCACTGCCGCTGAATAGATTCTAGATATCTTCATGAATTTTAGTATTTTGCTAAATTATCGACTGCAAAGGTAGTAATAAAATCGGGAATAATGCACCTTAGATAGATAAAATTATTAAAAAAGTAGAAAATAGTTGCCCAAATATTCGTTTATTAATTATTAAAGAGGTATCTTTGCACCGTTTTAGATATTAGATGTTAGACAAAACAATAAGTTTTAATAATTAGATGAACGTAATTACAAAAAGTGTTCAGTTGCCTGATGGAAGAACCATCACAATTGAGACCGGAAAAGTTGCAAAACAGGCTGATGGTGCTGCGGTTCTCCGCATGGGTAACACAGTGCTTCTCGCAACTGTTTGTGCAGCAAAGGATGCAGTTCCGGGTACAGATTTCATGCCTTTGCAAGTAGATTACCGTGAGCAGTACAGTGCTGCTGGCCGTTTCCCTGGTGGTTTCACCAAGCGCGAAGGCAAGGCTAGCGACGAGGAGATCCTTACCTCTCGCCTTGTGGACCGTGCTTTGCGTCCACTTTTCCCTTCTAACTACCATGCAGAAGTTTACGTACAGGTAATGTTGCTCTCAGCCGATGGTGTTGACCAGCCAGATGCCCTTGCAGGTTTCGCTGCTTCAGCTGCCATGGCTTGTTCAGATATTCCTTTCGAGCACTACATCTCTGAGGTTCGTGTAGCTCGTATCAATGGTGAGTATGTTGTTAACCCTACATTCCAGCAGATGGAAGAGGCTGACATGGATATCATGGTTGGTGCTACCAAGGAGAACATCATGATGGTGGAAGGTGAGATGAAGGAAGTTTCTGAGCAGGATCTGATCGGCGCCCTCAAGGCTGCTGCCGAGGCTATCAAGCCTATGTGCGAGCTCCAGTATGAGTTGGCTAAGGAGAAGGGTACTGACGTAAAACGTGAGTATGATCATGAGATCAACGACGAGGAACTCCGTGAGCAGATCAAGTCTGAGCTTTACAAGCCTGCTTATGATATCAACCACCAGGCTTTGGAGAAACATGCTCGTCAGGATGCTTTCGACAAGGTTTTGGCTGATTTCCTTGAGAAGTATGACGCAGCTCATACCGATCTCTCTGAGGAAGACCTGGAGGAGAAGCACGCTGAGGCTACCCGTTACTATGATGACGTAATGCGCGATGCTATGCGTCGTTGCATCCTCGATGAGGGCTTGCGTCTTGATGGTCGTGCTACTACAGATATCCGCCCTATCTGGTGCGAGGTGTCTCCACTCCCAATGCCTCACGGAAGCGCTATCTTCCAGCGTGGTGAGACTATGTCTCTCTCTACATGTACTCTTGGTACAAAGATGGATGAGAAGCTTATCGACGGTGTGCTCGAGAAGAGCTACCAGCGCTTCCTCCTTCACTATAACTTCCCTCCATTCTCTACAGGTGAGGCTAAGGCTCAGCGCGGCGTAGGCCGTCGTGAGATTGGTCACGGTCACTTGGCATGGCGTGGTTTGAAGGGCCAGATTCCTACAGACTTCCCTTACACCGTACGTTTGGTAAGTCAGATTCTGGAGTCTAACGGTTCTTCTTCTATGGCTACTGTTTGTGCCGGTACTCTCGCCCTGATGGATGCAGGTGTTCCTATGAAGAAGCCAGTTTCTGGTATCGCTATGGGTCTTATCAAGAACCCTGGTGAGGACAAGTACGCTATCCTCAGTGATATCCTCGGTGATGAGGACCACTTGGGTGATATGGATTTCAAGACCACAGGTACCCGTGATGGTTTGACCGCTACACAGATGGATATCAAGTGCGACGGTTTGAGCTTCGAGATTCTCGAGGAGGCTTTGATGCAGGCTAAGGCTGGCCGTGAGCACATCCTCAACTGCATGATGGAGACAATCTCTGAGCCACGTGCTGAGATGAAGCCACAGGTTCCACGTATTGTAGCATTCGATATTCCTAAGGAGTTCATCGGTGCTGTTATCGGCCCTGGTGGTAAGATTATCCAGCAGATGCAGGAGGATACTGGTGCTACTATCACTATCGAGGAGACTGATGGTAAGGGTCACGTACAGGTATCTGCTCCTAACAAGGATTCTATCGATGCTGCTTTGGCTAAGATCAAGGCTATCGTAGCTGTTCCTGAGGTTGGTGAGGTTTACGAGGGTACTGTTCGCTCTATCATGCCTTACGGTTGCTTCGTAGAGATTCTCCCTGGTAAGGATGGTTTGCTCCACATCTCTGAGATCGATTGGAAGCGTCTTGAGACAGTTGAAGAGGCTGGCATCAAGGAAGGCGACAAGATCAAGGTGAAGTTGATGGAGATTGATCCTAAGACTGGTAAGTACAAGCTTTCTCACCGTGTGTTGATGGAGAAGCCTGAGGGTTACGTAGAGCGTGAGCATCGTCCACGTCCAGAGCGCGGTGAGCGTCGTGGTCGTCGTGATGATCGTCATGAGGGCCGTGGTGAGCGTCCAGCTCGTCAGCCACGTCGTTATGAGCATCGTAACGAGGAACAGGCTCCTAAGGATTTCAACGATTCTTTGGATCATAACAATGATGTAGAATAATCCTAGTATTATATACATTAATAATATAGATGGGTGCATTTCGTCAAAAAAGCGGAATGCACCCGTTTTTTTGTCAGAACCCTATGAAACTATTTCCTTAAGGAAAAAAATAAATATCCTTAAGGAAAAAAATAATTTCCCTTAAGGAAAAAATATATTCTCCTTAAGGAAACTTTTAATTGCAGAATTATATGTAAAAGATTTGCGATGAGTGTAAAGGGGGGATAGCCTAAGAACATTGGGTGTAAACAGGGGGGAACTTTAAGATGTCTAAAAACAATAAAGCCCTGCAAGTGAAAACTTGCAAGGCTTATGTAATGCGCTTCAAGATGGGCTTGAACCAACGACCCCCTGATTAACAGTCAGGTGCTCTAACCAACTGAGCTATTGAAGCATTTGGTTTGAAAAAGAACAGAGTTACAAGTAAAACCTGCGACTCTTTTGCGCTTCAAGATGGGCTTGAACCAACGACCCCCTGATTAACAGTCAGGTGCTCTAACCAACTGAGCTATTGAAGCATTTTGCATTGCGGAATGTTGCGTTCCTTATTTGCGTGTGCAAAAGTACTAACTTTTCTTCATTCAGCCAAATTTTTCGGCAACTTTTTTCTGTTTTTCCTTAAAAAAGTGCATTTTTCGGTGGTTTTCACTACTTTTTGCATCAATTATGGCAGTTTTCGAGAAGAAATGAGTACTTTTGTGGTCGAATAATCATATGACTAAGGTAAACATGAAAAAAGTATTGGTTTCATTGCTGATGGCGCTCCTCGTGGTGCCATCTATTGCACAAACAGATAAAGATCACGACTTCAAGATGGCTAAGAATATGGATATCTTCAATGCCATCTATAAGAATCTTGACTTGATGTACGTTGATACGCTCGATGCCGAAGAGGTGGTGGGCAATGGCGTTAAGGCGATGTTGGGAAGCCTCGACCCTTATACTACCTACTATCCGGAGGAAAAAGTCAACGAACTGAAGAATATGCTCACCGGCAAATATGCTGGTGTGGGTGCTGTGGTGCGCTATAACTTCCAGTTGCAGCGTGTGTGTATCAGTGAACCTTATGCCAATATGCCTGCTGCAGAAGTGGGACTGAAGAAGGGTGATATCATCCTGAGTATCGATGACGAGGATATGACCAATAAGGAAGTGAGCTATGTAAGCGATCATCTTCGTGGAGAACCGGGTTCTTCCTTTATGTTGAAGGTAAAGCGACCAAGTACAGGTAAGATACTGAAGGTAAAGGTAACTCGCCGTACTATCCAGATGCCTTTCCTGCCATATTACGGAATGATGGAAGGTGGTATCGGTTATATCAACTTCAATTCTTTCACCGATAATTGTGCCAAGGATGTGCGCCGTGCTTTCATCGACCTGAAGAAGCAGGGAGCCAAGGGACTCGTCTTCGACCTCAGAAGTAATGGCGGTGGTTCGGTGAGCGAGGCCGTGAGTATCGTCAATATGTTCTTGCCAAAGGGAAAGACTGTATTGAAAATGAAGGGTAGATTGCAACGCTCCAACAATGAATACAAGACTACGGTAGAACCTGTTGACTCTGTGATGCCGATGGTAGTTCTGGTGAGTGGAAACACAGCCAGTTCCAGCGAGATAATGAGCGGTAGTCTGCAGGACTATGACCGTGCTATTATATTAGGTACGCGCACGTATGGAAAGGGATTGGTACAGACCACTATGGATTTGCCATACAATGGACAGATGAAACTTACCACAGCCAAGTATTACATTCCAAGTGGCAGATGCGTGCAGGCGCTTAATTACAAGCATGCCAAAGGTGGTTATGTAGAGCATGTTCCAGACTCACTTACCAAGGTGTTCTATACTGCCGGTGGCAGAGAGGTGCGTGATGGAGGCGGTGTGAAGCCGGATGTAGAGGTAAAACCGGATTCCTTGCCAAACATAGCTTTCTATCTCGCCGGTGCCCGCGACAGTAATGAGGTGATGCTCAACTACGAAGTGGATTATATCGCCAAACATCCTACTATCGCACCTGCCAAGGATTTTGCTTTGACAGATGCCGACTATGATGAGTTCAAGTCCCGCGTTCTGAAAGCGGATTTCAAGTACGACCGTGAGACCGAGAAATATCTCAAGGATTTGGAGAAACTCGCTAAGTTTGAAGGATATTACGAGGATGCAAAACCTGAGTTCGAGGCGTTGAAAAAGAAGTTGAGTCACAATGTGGCAAAAGACTTGGATTTCAATAAAGACTACATCAAGCAGCTTTTGGAAAACGACATCGTGGCAGCTTATTATTTCCAGGCTGGAGCCATCCAGAATTCCCTGCGTTATGACAAGCAGGTCAAGGCTGCTGTCAAGTTGTTAAATTCTCCGGAAGAATACGGAAAAATACTCCATCCTGTGAAGAAATAACAACAAAAACCTGCACAATCGCCTAAAATTGCGCAGGTTATGAATAAAAAATAGAAAAATCTTTGGAGATTTTCAAAAATATTAGTAATTTTGCACACGTTCAGTGGAATGAGGGGCTCGCAAGAGTTCCTCATTTTATTTTAAATAGGTATATATGATAGATAAAAACGTCGTAAAAAAATTAGTTGATGAATGGCTCCAAGATCAGGAATATTTCTTGGTGGACATTGAAATCAGTCCAGACAATCGTATCGTAGTCGAGATTGACCATGTAGATGGTGTATGGATTGAAGATTGTGTGGCTTTGAGTAGATATATCGAGGAACGATTGAGTCGTGATGACGAGGACTATGAGCTGGAAGTAGGTTCTGCTGGTCTGGGTCAACCATTCAAGGTTCCACAGCAGTATATCAACTTCATTGGCAAGGAGGTAGAGGTGCTCGATGCTGACGGTATCAAGGTAAAGGGTATCTTGAAGGCTGTGGATGGTAATGATTTCACAGTAGGCGTAGAAGAAAAAGTGAAGGTAGAGGGCAAGAAGCGTCCTGTAAAGCAGGAGGTTGACCATGTTTACCAGATGGATAAAGTAAAATATACAAAATATATAATCAGTTTCAAATAAGCTATGGCTAAAAAAGAGCAAGAATTAACAGCGAGTATGATTGATACATTCCGCGAGTTTAAAGAAACCAAGAATATCGACCGTACAACATTGGTAAGTGTATTGGAGGAAAGCTTCCGCAATGTACTTGCCAGAATTTTCGGTAGTGATGAGAATTTCGATGTAATCGTAAACCCGGACAAGGGCGATTTCGAGATTTATCGTAACCGTGTCGTTGTTGCTGATGGTGAGGTAGAAGATGAGAACAAGGAGATTACGCTTACCGAAGCACGCAAGATTGAGCCTGACTATGAGGTTGGTGAGGATGTGAGCGAGAAGGTAGATTTCAATAAGTTCGGTCGCCGTGCCATCTTAACTCTTCGACAGACTTTGGCTTCTAAGATTCTTGAACTTGAGCACGACTCACTCTACAATAAATATAAAGACCGTGTTGGACAGGTAATCTCTGGTGAGGTTTATCAGGTATGGAAGCGCGAGGTTCTTATCGTTGATGACGAGAACAACGAGTTGATGTTGCCTAAGACGGAGCAGATTCCTGGCGATATGTATCGTAAGGGCGAGACTGTACGTGCCGTCATCCTTCGTGTTGACAACGATAACAACAATCCTAAGATTATCTTGAGCCGTACAGCGCCAATCTTCCTGCAGCGCCTGTTGGAGGCTGAGGTTCCTGAGATTGCAGATGGCTTGGTTGCTATCCGTCGCATTGCCCGTCTCCCAGGAGAGCGTGCCAAGATTGCTGTAGAGAGCTTCGATGAGCGTATTGACCCTGTTGGAGCTTGTGTAGGTGTTAAGGGTAGCCGTGTTCACGGTATCGTTCGCGAGCTTTGCAACGAGAACCTCGACGTCATCAACTATAGCTCTAATACCAAGCTGTTTATCCAGCGTGCCTTGGCACCAGCCAATATTACGTCTGTGAACATCGACGAGGAGAACAAGAAGGCAGAGGTATTCCTGAAGCCTGAGGAGGTTAGCCTGGCTATCGGCCGTGGCGGTATGAACATCAAGTTGGCTTCTATGTTGACAGAATATACCATCGATGTATTCCGTGAGGTAGATGAGAATGAGGCTGACGAGGATATCTACTTGGATGAATTCTCTGACGAGATTGACCAGTGGGTTATCGATGCCATCAAGGGCATCGGTTATGACACAGCTAAGCAGGTGCTCAATGCACCACGTGATATGATCGTAGAGAAGGCTGACCTTGAGGAGGAAACCGTGGATAACGTACTCAAGGTATTGAGAGCTGAATTCGAACAATAATTTCCCTAGCTGGCGAGTGCTTGCAGGGAATCTAACTTTAAAAATAGGAGAATAAAATAATTTATGAGCATCAGATTAAATAAAGCACTACGTGAATTGAATATAGGACTTCAGACGGCAGTTGAATTCCTAGAAAAAAGAAAGGACCTGGGAGAGGTCAAGGCCGAACCGAGCTTCAAACTCAGCGACCAGCAATACAAGGCATTGAACGATGCTTTCAGTCAAGATAAGGAGGTTCGTGATCAGGCCGAGAAACTCATCACCAAGAAGGCCAAGGATAAGAAGCGTGCGCCTGAGCAGAAGGACCATCGTGCCGAAAGCTTATTGGAGTCGAGCAACCAGCAGCAGTATAAGCCGTTGGGTAAGATTGACCTGAATAGCATCGGAAAGGGTAAGTCTGCAGAGTCTGCTGCTAAAAAGTCGGAGGCACCGAAGCATGAGACTGCTGCCGTCAGTCCTGCGCCAGTGAAAGAAGCTCATCGTAATGAGCCAAAACATGACCAGAGATCTAACCATGGATCTCACCAAAAACAAGAGATGAAACAAGAGAATCAGCAAAAGTCACAGCAGCCAAAGATGAACGACTTTAAGGGTCAGAAGAATGCTGCACAAGGTAACAAGAATGTAGAGGCTCAGCAGCAGAATGCTGAGCAGAAGACTGCTGACAACAGCCAGCCTTCTAGCGTGTTCACATTGAAGAGTGAGAAGAAATATACTTCAAATGAACCTAAGGTGTTGGGTAAGATTGATCTTTCTTCTCTCAATCAGAGCACTCGTCCTAAGAAGAAGTCTAAGGAGGAGCGCCGCAAGGAGCGTGAGGAGAAGTTGGCGCAGCAGCACAATGATCGCAAGAAGCGTGTTCGTATCAACAAGGAGCGTGTTGACATCAATGCCGAGGCTAAGAACAACAGTGCCGATGGTAATGGCCAGAATAAGGGCAACAATGGTGGCAACAACAAGAAGAATAGAAACAAGAATAGAAATAATAATAATAACAATAATAACAACCGCGGCAATAACAATAACAACCGCGGCAACCAGCGCCAGATTGAGGTGGACGACGAGGCTGTAGCACGCCAGGTAAAGGAGACTCTCGCTCGCTTGACCAGCAAGAGCCAGAACAAGAAGGGTGCTAAGTATCGTAAGGAGAAGCGTGAGGCTGTTCAGGAGAAGTTGCAGGATCAGGCTCGTCAGGAGCAGAAGGAAAGCAAGACTCTGAAGCTTACTGAGTTCGTTACCGTTAGCGAGTTGGCTACGATGATGGATATCAGCGTTACTCAGGTTATCTCTACCCTGATGGGTGTAGGTATCATGGTATCTATCAACCAGCGTCTGGATGCTGAAACCATCAACATGGTGGCTGAGGAGTTCGGTTTCAAGACCGAATACGTGAGTGCCGAGGTTCAGGAGGCAGTGAGCGAGGAAGAGGATGATGAGAACGACTTGGTTCCACGTGCTCCAATCGTAACCGTGATGGGTCACGTTGACCACGGTAAGACCTCTTTGCTCGACTATATCCGCAATACCAATGTGATTGCCGGTGAGGCGGGTGGTATTACCCAGCATATCGGTGCTTACAGTGTGACTCTGAACAGCGGTCGCAAGGTAACCTTCCTGGATACTCCAGGTCACGAGGCGTTTACCGCCATGCGTGCCCGTGGTGCCCAGGCTACCGATATCGCCATCATCATCATCGCAGCCGATGACTCCGTGATGCCTACTACCAAGGAGGCTATCGCCCATGCACAGGCTGCCGGTGTGCCAATGGTATTCGCGATCAACAAGATTGATAAGCCAGGTGCTAACCCAGACCGTATCCGTGAGGACTTGGCTAACATGAACCTGCTCGTTGAGGAGTGGGGTGGTAAGTATCAGTGCCAGGAAATCAGTGCCAAGAAGGGTATCGGTGTTCACGATCTGCTCGACAAGGTGCTCCTCGAGGCTGATATGCTCGACTTGAAGGCTAACCCTAACCGTCGTGCAACAGGTACCATCATCGAGTCTTCTCTCGACAAGGGTCGTGGATATGTTTCTACCGTATTGGTTGCCAACGGTACCTTGAAGGTAGGCGATATTGTTCTCGCAGGTACTTCTTGGGGTCGTGTCAAGGCGATGTTCAATGAGCGTAATGCCAATATCAAGTCGGCTGCTCCTGCAGAGCCAGCTATCATCCTCGGTTTGAATGGTGCGCCTACAGCAGGTGACCAGTTCCACGTAATCGAGACAGAGCAGGAGGCTCGTGAAATTGCCAACAAGCGTGAGCAGTTGCAGCGTGAACAGGGCTTGCGTACTCAGAAGCGTTTGACCTTGGGTGATATCTCTCACCGTATCGCACGTGGTGAGTTCCACGAGTTGAACGTCATCGTAAAGGGTGATACCGATGGTTCTGTTGAGGCATTGAGCGACTCATTCATCAAGCTTTCTACCGAGAAGGTTCAGGTGAACGTAGTCAACAAGGCTGTAGGTCAGATTTCAGAAAACGACGTGATGCTGGCATCTGCTTCAGATGCAGTCATCGTTGGTTTCCAGGTTCGTCCATCTGCCGATGCTCGCAAGGCTGCCGACCGTGAGGGTGTTGAAATCAACACTTACTCTATCATCTACGATGCTATCGACGATATCAAGAGTGCGATGGTAGGTATGCTCGACAAGGTGAAGAAGGAAATCGTTACCGGTCAGGTTGAGGTGAAGCAGACCTTCAAGATTTCCAAGGTGGGTACTATTGCCGGTGGTCTCGTTACCGAGGGTAAGGTACACGCTAAGGATAAGGCTCGCGTCATCCGTGACGGTATCGTGATCCGTACTGCTGAAATCGGTGCCTTGAAGCGTTACAAGGACGATGTCAAGGAGGTGGTTACCGGTATGGAATGCGGTTTGAGCCTCGTCAACTACAACGATATTCAGGAAGGCGACGTTATTGAGACCTTCACTGAGATCGAGGTAGAGCAGAAATTGTAATATAGCATATATTATATAATAAGGTAGGGATGAGCCCTTGGTGGCTTATCCCTATTTAGGGTTAAAATAACGAAAGGTTATTCTAAATAAAATGGCAGAAATAGAGAAAGAACAGAATCAGGTTGTCAAGGACGTGATAGACCAGAAATATGAGTATGGTTTTACCACCGATGTACATACTGAAATCATAGAAAAGGGTCTCAACGAGGATGTTGTGCGCCTGATCTCGCAGAAGAAGGGAGAGCCAGACTGGATGCTCGAATTTCGTCTGAAAGCCTACAATTACTGGAAGACGCTCAAGGAGCCAAAGTGGGGACACGTTCACGTGCCACCAGTTGACTACCAGGAGATTTCATACTATGCCGATCCTTTGGCAAAGAAGCCAAAGAACAAGGAGATAGACCCAGAGTTGGAGAAGACATTCGATAAGCTCGGTATTCCTCTGGAGGAGCGCTTGGCATTGAGCGGTACCGCCGTAGATGCCATCATGGACTCTGTGTCGGTGAAGACTACCTTCAAGGAGAAACTCCGTGAGAAGGGCGTCATCTTCTGCAGTATCGGCGAGGCGGTGAAGGAGCATCCTGATTTGGTAAGAGAGTATCTGGGAACTGTAGTTCCTTATCGTGATAACTTCTATGCAGCCTTGAACAGTTGCGTATTCAGCGATGGCTCATTCGTTTATATTCCTAAGGGCGTACGCTGTCCGATGGAGTTGAGCAGTTACTTCCGCATCAATGCCCGTAACACCGGTCAGTTTGAGCGTACATTGATCATCGCCGATGATGATGCCTACGTTTCTTACCTGGAGGGATGTACAGCGCCAATGCGTGATGAGAACCAGCTTCATGCGGCTATCGTAGAGATTATTGTCAAGGACAATGCTGAGGTGAAGTACTCTACCGTTCAGAACTGGTATCCTGGTGATGAACATGGTAAGGGTGGCGTGCTGAATCTGGTAACCAAGCGAGGCGACTTGCGTGGTGTGAACTCTAAGTTGAGCTGGACTCAGGTAGAGACAGGTTCTGCGATTACCTGGAAGTATCCTTCCTGCATCTTGCGTGGCGACAATTCTGTGGCAGAGTTCTACAGTGTGGCTGTTACCAACAACTATCAGGAGGCTGATACCGGTACCAAGATGATTCACATGGGTAAGAACACCAAGAGTACCATCATCTCTAAGGGTATCTCGGCAGGTCATAGCCAGAACTCCTATCGAGGTCTGGTTCGTGCTACATCCAATGCCGACAATGCCCGCAACTACAGTTCCTGCGACTCCTTGTTGCTGGGCAGTGATTGTGGAGCGCATACCTTCCCATATATGGATGCCCATAACGACACAGCCGTGTTCGAACATGAAGCAACTACCTCGAAGATTTCAGAAGACCAGCTCTTCTATTGTAATCAGCGAGGCATTCCTACCGAGGAGGCTGTCGGCCTGATTGTAAACGGCTATGCCAAGGATGTGCTCAACAAGTTGCCTATGGAGTTTGCCGTAGAGGCACAGAAACTCCTGAGTGTTTCACTCGAAGGAACCGTAGGATAAGCGATAGTTTCTATTGGCTATTACGAAACAAATTTTGAGGTGACGTCTTATGAGAAAGATAATGCTTTTATGCTTACTGATGGCAGGTATGTCTGTTGTAGGACAGACTACCTATAAACGATCTAAGTATAAGGATGATGATGTCGAAAGAGTATGGGCGATAGATGCTCATATTGGTGGAGGCTTTTATCAGAATGCACATCATACGGGTGCGGAAGTACCAAAGTACCATTTCGGTTCTACCCAGAATATAGGAATGTTGACTAAGTTTCATGCGGAATATTATTTGCCCAATACGAATTTTAGTTTAAAGGCAGGTTATGAGCATGAAGAAGTTACCTTTTTGAAGGGGGAGGCTGCTTATGACATAAATCAGCTGATGTTAGGCGGAAGATGGTATGTTGCTCCTACGGATTGGTGGGTTCAACCTTATGTGGGGCTCGATATGCTTTGTGCTTTTGATGCAGAGCATTCAGCTTTCTCTACGTCTGCTTCTATCACGACTGGTTCAATGGGAACGAAGACGTATGAATACGAAGGATATGGTAATATAAGATTACCACGTTTCAGTGCAGGACCTGTGGTTGGAGCGGATTTCTATTTGTTTTCTAATATTGCAGTACAAGTAGAATACAGCTATCGTCTTGGTTTCGACTCGCACTATCGGGCTACTTACATGGAAAAAGGAAGTTCGAATACGTCGTATAATCATGGACAACTGCATCGCCATGCAGTATCGGTAGGTTTAAAGATTAATTTTCCATTTACTTTTACTGCTAATGACAGAAGAAGTTTGTGGGATGGCTTGTTTGAATAATTATAGATACACAAATATAAAATATGTTAGAGGTTAAGAATCTGCATGCTACTATTGCAGGCAAAGAAATATTGAAAGGTATCAACCTGACTATCAACGATGGTGAGATACATGCTATCATGGGACCTAACGGTTCCGGTAAGTCAACCTTGAGCGCTGTGCTCACAGGTAACCCTCTCTATACAGTAACCGAGGGTGAGGCTATCTTCAACGGCAAGAACCTCCTGGATATGAAGCCTGAGGATCGTGCCCGTGAGGGATTGTTCCTCTCTTTCCAGTATCCAGTGGAGATTCCTGGTGTATCCATGACCAACTTCATGCGTGCGGCAATCAATGCCAAGCGTGAGTATCAGGGTTTGGAGCCATTGAACACCAGCGAATTCATGAAGCTGATGCGCGAGAAGCGTGAGTTGGTGGAACTGGACAGCAAGTTGGCTCGCCGTTCTGTAAACGAAGGCTTCTCTGGTGGTGAGAAGAAGCGCAACGAGATTTTCCAGATGGCAATGTTGGAGCCAAAGCTCTCTATCCTCGATGAAACCGACTCTGGTCTCGACGTGGATGCGATGCGTATCGTGGCTGACGGTGTAAACAAGATGCATACCGACAAGACTTCTGCCATCGTCATTACTCACTATGAGCGTCTGCTCGATATGATTAAGCCAAGTGTGGTTCACGTTCTCTATAAGGGTAGAATCGTGAAGACTGCCGGTCCTGAACTTGCCAAGGAGATTGAGGCTCGTGGCTACGACTGGATCAAGGCTGAAGTAGATGAGAAATAATTAGGAGGATGGCTATGCTTTCAGAAAAACAATATTTAGACTTGTATCAGTCTTCTTCGAGAATGATCAAGAAGAACAGTGCTGAGGTGCTCAATGCGGTGCGCGATGCAGCATTCGAGGACTTCCGTCGCCTGGGCTTTCCTTCCCGTAAGGTAGAAAGATACAAGTACACAGATATGAGCGCCATCTTCGAGCCAGACTATGGCTTGAACTTGAATCGCCTGGAAATCCCTGTAGATCCATACGAGGCTTTCCGTTGCGATGTGCCTAACCTGAGTACTTCGCTCTACTTCGTGGTGAACGATGCTTTCTATAGCAAGGCATTGCCAAAGGTAGAGTTGCCAGAGGGTGTTATCGTGGACTCTTTGAACAAGATTGCTGCAGAAAACCCTGAATTCATCGAGAAATACTACGCTAAGATTGCCAAAACCGATGAAGATGGCATCACGGCATTGAATACATTCCTGGCACAGGATGGCTTGCTGATTTATGTTCCAAAGAACGTGAAGGTGGAGCGTACCATTCAGGTCATCAATATTCTCCGTTCGGCTGTAGATTTGATGGTGAACCGCCGTGTGCTCATCGTGATGGAACAGGGCGCTGAGGCTAAGTTCCTCTTCTGCGATCATGCTGCCGATGATAAGAACTTCCTCGCAACCCAGGTTATCGAGGCTTATGTTGGCGAGAATGCCAGTCTCGACCTCTATTGTCTGGAGGAGACTCATTACAAGAACCGTCGTGTCAGCAACGTTTATATCGAGCAGCAGGCTAACAGCCGTGTAAACCATAACGTCATCACCCTTCATAACGGTATCACCCGCAACCGCCTCGACCTCGTATTCAAGGGCGAGGGAGCCGAGTGCTTCTGTAATGGTTGTGTGATTGCCGACAAGAACCAGGTGGTTGACAACAATACGCTTATCGATCATCAGGTGGGTCATTGTACCAGCAACGAACTTTATAAGTATGTACTCGATGGTGAGGCACGTGGCGCTTTTGCCGGCAGAGTGCTGGTTCGTCATGGTGCCCAGAAGACCACTTCGCAGGAAACTAACCAGAACCTCTGTGCTACGAAGACTGCCCGCATGTTCACCCAGCCGATGCTGGAGATTTATGCCGACGATGTGAAGTGTGCACACGGTAGTACTGTAGGTCAGCTCAACGATGCGGCATTGTTCTATATGCAGCAGCGTGGTGTGAGCCGTGAGGAGGCTAAGTTGCTCCTTCAGTTTGCATTTATCAACGAAGTCATCGACAAGATGGAGCTGGAGCCATTGCGTGACCGCCTGCATCATCTCGTAGAGAAGCGATTCCGTGGAGAACTCAATAAGTGCGAGGGTTGCAAGCTTTGCAAGTAGATAATATCCTTTTAAAGGAGTTAAGTTCTTAAAAATATGTATGATATCAATCAAGTAAGAGCAGATTTCCCGATTTTATCGAGAATGGTATACGATAAGCCATTGGTGTATCTGGATAATGCGGCAACCACGCAGAAGCCATTGTGTGTGCTCGATGCCATGCGCGACGAGTATCTCAACGTAAATGCCAATGTGCATCGTGGCGTTCACTATCTCTCTCAGCAGGCTACCGACCTTCATGAGGCAGCCCGCGAAACCGTGCGCAAGTTTATCAATGCGCCTAAGGTTGAGGAAGTCATCTTTACCCGCGGTACTACCGAGAGTCTGAATCTCGTGGTTTCATCGTTCAGCGATGCCTTTATGAGCGAGGGCGATGAGGTGATTATCTCTACCATGGAGCATCACTCCAATATCGTGCCTTGGCAGTTGCAGGCTGCCAAGAAGGGAATTGCCATCCGTGTAATCCCAATCAACGATAAAGGTGAGATTAACCTCGATGAATTCGCCAATTTATTTACCGAACGTACCAAAATCGTGAGCATTGCCCAGGTGAGCAACGTGCTCGGTACGGTGAATCCGGTGAAGGAGATGATTAAGATTGCCCATGAGCACGGTGTGCCTGTGATGGTAGATGGAGCTCAGAGTACTCCTCATTTCGCAGTGGATGTGCAGGATATGGATTGCGATTTCTTCGCTTTCAGCGGTCATAAGATTTATGGTCCTACCGGTATCGGCGTACTTTACGGCAAGGAAGAGTGGCTCGAGAAGTTGCCTCCATACCAGGGAGGTGGCGAAATGATCGAGAGTGTAAGCTTCGAGAAGACCACTTTCGAGAAGTTGCCTTTCAAGTTCGAGGCTGGTACTCCGGATTATGTAGCTACCCATGGTCTGGCAAAAGCCATCGATTATGTCTCTGCACTCGGTATGGACAACATCGCCAAGCACGAGCAGGAACTCACCCGTTACTGCATGGAACAGATGAGAACCATCGATGGAATCAGACTTTTTGGTGAGCAGGAAGGCAAGGACGCCGTAGTGAGCTTCTTGGTTGGTGATATTCATCACATGGATATGGGAACCTTGCTCGACCGCCTGGGCATCGCCGTTCGTACAGGCCATCACTGTGCACAGCCTTTGATGGACCGCTATGGCATTCTGGGAACCGTTCGTGCAAGCTTCGCCTTGTACAACACCAAGGAAGAGGTTGATGCGCTTATAGCAGGCGTAAAACGCGTTTCACAGATGTTCTAGGCAGGACAATGCTCCGTTCATCTTCTTAACTCCAATATATCTTCTTAAGTAGATAGGAATATGTTAGAAAGTCATTATTATAAGGATATGATTGAGGCGGGCTGCGATGAGGCGGGCAGAGGTTGTCTAGCTGGTAGCGTCTATGCTGCAGCAGTGATTCTTCCTCCCGATTATCAGAACCCTGACCTCAATGATAGCAAAAAGCTGACAGACAAGAAACGCAAGGCACTCCGTGAACAGATAGAGCGGGATGCTGTGGCTTGGGCTGTGGGCATTGTTACTCCCGAAGAAATCGATCAGATCAATATTCTGAATGCGAGTTTCTTGGCGATGCATCGTGCCTTGGACCAGCTGAAGGTACGTCCTGAGGCGGTGATTGTGGATGGTAATCGTTTCAAGCCTTATAAGGACCTGCCTTATACTACGATTGTAAAAGGCGATGGAAAGTATCTCTCGATAGCTGCGGCAAGCATCCTTGCCAAGACTTATCGTGATGACTATATGGATGCGCTTGCAGAGGAATATCCACAGTACGACTGGAAGGGTAACAAGGGTTATCCTACCAAGAAGCATCGTGCTGCCATCAGGGAGTTTGGCATTACGCCTTATCATCGCAAGAGCTACAATCTTCTAGGCACAGGTGAACTCTCACTCGATTTTAAAGACTAGGCATCATAGCTGCAGTGCTATGATTTCCATATAAAAAAGCCGCTCAACAGATTTGCCTGTTGAGCGGCTTTTAATTTTGATTAGAAGTCGAGGGTGATGCCCTTTTCCTAATCAGGCAAAAAAAAGAGCCGCAAGTAAAAACTTGCAGCTCCTTGTACCCAGACCCGGGATCGAACCGGGATGGGTTGCCCCACTGGTGTTTGAGACCAGCGCGTCTACCGATTCCGCCATCTGGGCGATGGTGTTTGCAAAGGAAAGAGCCGCAAGTAAAAACTTGCAGCTCCTTGTACCCAGACCCGGGATCGAACCGGGATGGGTTGCCCCACTGGTGTTTGAGACCAGCGCGTCTACCGATTCCGCCATCTGGGCGATTGCGGGTGCAAAGGTACAAATAAAAATTGAAATAGCAAACTTTTTGGTGATTTTTTTTCTGAAAAAACAATTCCAAGGGCGAAAAAAGCTAAAAATGTGTTTTATTTCTCCTATTCTTTATTAAATTCTTAGAAAAGATTTGGCTTTCTCGCAGATAATGAGTAATTTTACACTTGAATTTAGTAACTTATAAAAAATGAACTATAATATGACACTTAATGATAATAATAATTATTGTGTGATTCTCGCAGGTGGAAAAGGTCGAAGACTTTGGCCATGCAGTCGGAGCAGTCATCCAAAACAGTTCATTGACTTCTTTGGAGTCGGACGTACCCAATTGCAGCAGACATTCGATCGCATGGCAAAGATAGTACCTGCCGACCATATTTATATCAATACCAACGAGGAATATGTAGATTTAGTGAAAGAGCAGTTGCCAGAGGTACCTGCCGACCGCATTATGGCTGAGCCTATTCATCGCAATACGGCTCCAAGTATGGCTTGGGCTAACCATCGCATCTCCATGCTGAACCCTGATGCGTGCATCATCAATACTCCTTCCGATCAGGCCATCTTCAATGAAGAGGCTTTCCGCAAGAATGTATTGGAGGGCTTGGCGTTTGTTGCAGCTAACGACCGTTTCCTGACGATGGCGGTCAAGCCTACCCGTCCAGAACCGGGTTATGGTTATATCCAGATGGGCGATGTGGTAGAAGAGGATATCTATGCCGTACAGTCGTTTACGGAGAAACCTGAGCGTGATTTCGCCAAGATCTTTGTTGAGAGTGGCGAGTTCTATTGGAATACAGGTATCTTCCTGAGTAATGTCAAGCATCTTCGTGAGTGCTTCTGCAAGATTCTGCCTCCTGTGCTTCGTGAGTATGACAAGAAATATCCGGAGTTCAGCATAGAGACGGAGAATGCCTATATGAAGGAGACCTTCTCTTCTTACCCTAATATCTCGGTAGATTTTGGCGTATTGGACAAGCCATCCAATGCCTGCATGATGAAATGCGACTTCGGATGGGCTGACCTGGGTACCTGGCACAGTATCTATGAGGCGATGCAGAAGAGCGAGGATGACAATGTGGTGATAGACAGCGACGTCTTCATCGAGGATTGCCATAATACGGTGGTGAAGATGCCGAAGGGCAAGCTTGCCGTACTCAATGGTCTTGATGGCTTTATCGTTGCCGAGAAAGACAATGTGCTCCTGGTATGCAAGAAGGAAGATTCTTCTGCCCTTATTCGCAAGTATGTGAATGAGATACAGATGAAGAAGGGCGATGAATACGTATAGGATAGAAAAAGAGCAGCGAATCTTCGCTGCTCTTTTTTATTGCTTATAACTTCTGGAATTCTGTATAAATCTTGTTGGCGATTTCCTTGAACTCCTCTTCAGAGAGCTTGAGGTGCTCCTTGCGGAAGTTCACGTCAGCCTCGCTGTTCATAGGAATGAGATGGATGTGAGCGTGAGGAACTTCCAGACCCAAAACCACCTGAGCCACCTTCTTGCATGGGAAGGCTGTCTTGATAGCCTTGGCTACTTTCTTGGCGAATACTTCAAACTCAGCCAGGTCTGCATCCTCCATATCGAAGATGTAGTCCACCTCCTTGCGAGGAATCACCAAAGTATGACCTTTGCCGATAGGGCTAATGTCGAGGAAAGCATAGAACTTGTCGCTTTCTGCACACTTGTAGCTAGGAATCTCTCCCGCTGCAATCTTTGAAAAAATGCTTGCCATAATCTCTATTTCTGTTTAAAATGAATAATATGTCTTGATGGGCTTACATATAACATAAAAGGAACCGTCATACGGGCATCACTGTCCGTATGATAGTTCCTTTATTCTTTTCATTCAAATGAAATCTTGTCGATGCGAAGATTGATGGTTCCGCGAGGAATCTTGATCTCTGCAATTTCACCAACCTTCTTGTTGAGCAATCCCTGTGCGATAGGGGTCTTGATGGAAATCTTGCCTTCCTTCAGGTTAGCCTCGCTCTCGCTCACGATGGTATAGGTCATCTTTGCCTTGTTAGCCATGTTGGTCATCTCTACCTTCGACATGATCTGCACGCTGTCGGTGCTAAGCTGCTTGGTGTCGATGATTTTAGCCTCGGCAATGGTGAGCTTCAGACGATTGATCTTATCTTCTAGATGAGCCTGAGCCTCTTTAGCGGCATCATACTCAGAGTTCTCACTTAAATCACCCTTATCGCGGGCTTCAGCAATTGCGGCTGATGCCTTAGGGCGCTCTACAGTTACGAGCTGTTTCAGCTCAGCTACGAGATTGTCGTAGCCTTCTTGTGACATGTAAGCCATAATTTTCTTTTTGTTTATTGTTATTAATTAAGTTGGCAGGAGGCATAAAAAATAAAGAATTCCAGTGCCTGTTGAGCACCGGAATCCTATATCTTATTGTGTCTCTTGTTTATCCTTTTGTTTATAATCCGATTGCAAAGATAGGACTTTATTTCTGAATCACCAAACTTTTTCGGTGAAATTTTGAAAATATCCTCCTTTTTCTTTCACATAGTCCATTAATTGGCTAAAAATCTGATTATTGCGCAATATCTCTGCATTGCCCGTCATAATCATCTGTTTCCGGGCTCGGGTAATGGCGACATTCAGCTTGCGGTCGATGATGGCTCCGTCTTCCACAAAGCTGTTGCCGGCAAGAAAATCGAGCTGCCAGATGTTCTGGATGGTGAAACTGTAGATGATGACATCACGCTGACTGCCCTGATAGCGCTCCACGGTGTCGATGCTGATCTTTTCCAGTTCCGGAATGCCCAGCTTTTCGATGCCTTTGCGCACCATGGCTATCTGGTTGCGATAGGGTACGATGACGCCCACCGTCTTCTGGGCATCAAACCTGTCGCCGTAGAAACGGTGGATGCGACGAAGCATATCCACTACGATTTCTGCCTCGTTGGCATTGATCTTGTCCGATACATTCGGCTCCTTGCAGAACCTGGAAGGGAGGAAGATCATGCGGTGCTCCTTCAGCAGGTCGTCGAGTGAATCTTCTGATGGGAGGGTGTACGACAGTTCCGACTCCAACTGATGCGGACAAGGTACGGGTTCCAGTTTCTCCCGGCGATAGAACATCCGGTTAGGGAACTCGGCAATTTCCGGGTGCATTCTTCCCTGGCGGCGCAGGATGCCGATGAATTCGGTGCGCTCCTCGTGGTCTTCCCATCTGATCAGGCGCTCGAAGAGGGAGTTGCGGCAGTTGGTGAGGCAGATGTCCTGCAGGATACTCATATCGATGACACCCCCTTTCTGACTGTCGTTGATGGTAGGAATGCCCGAATCCTTCTCGCTCTGCTGCACGACGGCTGGCAACTGCTTGTAGTCGCCGATGAGGATGAACTTATCTACAGCCGATAGCAGACCGATGAGATTAGGCTCCAGTATCTGGCTCGACTCATCGATGATGGCAAGTTTGAAGTGCTTCAGCGTAAAGATGAAGGGCTTGGAGGTCATCATCGAAGTGGTGCCCACAATCACGCGCGTACCTATTATATATTGCTTGATGGCTTCCAGCTTCGGACAGTCGCTGATAGCCTTCTCTATCAGATAAGGGCGGAATCGCTCATCGCAGGAATACTCGCTGCCGAGGCGCAGAAATGGAATGCCGGAATCTACCAGCATCTCGCAGATTTCATCCACGGCACGGTTGGTATAGCTCATCAGCAGGATAGAGGACGCAGGCTGAAAAGCCGACTTGCCTCCGGCGGCGATGCTTTCTGCTGTAGGCATCCCAGTTCCGTCGTTCAGTGCTTCTTCCACCATGAACTTCAGGGCACGACTGGTCTTTCCTGTTCCAGGAGGTCCCACGAGCAGGAAGTAATCCTGTGCCTGCTTGGCACGGAGGATGATGTCGTCCAATACATCGTCATAGTGTCTGGTCAATTCCTGCGAAGTGTCTCTCTCTGGAACACGCTGACCCAGAAGAAGGTCGCGTTTGTCCTTTGGCGCACAGATAAACTGGTGCAGGTTGCGGATGCTTCCCCCCGTAGAGGCATCACTCGTTCCGTGTTCGATAGCATACGGCAGGTTCATCTCAAAGATGTCGGCGTTCTGCTGTCCATCGGTCAGGTGAACCACGATTTCATCGCTGTGAATCTCCTGCAGCACACCTTTATATAATATAGCCTTTCTCACATCCGGTTCTTCCTTGAGCTTGTAGGTATAGAGATACACCATATCGCCGATGCGGAAGTTGGGTAGGAAGTCCTTGCCCTGGTCGGGTACGCTCAGGGTGATGGTATCATATCCGCTTCCGGCGCAGCTCTGTTCCTTTCGGATGATGTGCAGGTCGGTATAGATATTTCCGGCATCCTTCTTCTCGGTGAGTGGCATGGTCCAGAGGTCGCTGCTCGATGTGTTCGTTCCTTCCTGTGCACCCACCTTGCTGATTATCTGTTCCCGTAATACGAAGGTCATCATGCGACAGAAGTAGGCTTCCTCCAGGGGCGATAGGGTATGGAGCGGCTTGGTGATGGCTTCTATCTGTGGTTTCAGATACTTGTTGTAGAAGAAGTCCTGGGTGCCTGCCACATTCAATACCTCGGGGGTAAACTCGTTCAGCGCATGTTCGAAACCCTCCTTGGCTATCTCGAAGGAGGCGGCTACCAGCTGGTTGCGGTATTGGATGGCTTCCTTGAAGAGCTTCTGGTAGTAGGCTACCACCATCAGTCCGTCCTGTGGACGGTATTTGGAGTAGAGCAATCGGATGTTCACGCGGTCGTTGCTCAACTTGAAGTTGTGCTGCAATACACCATAGTAGAGCAGGAGCTGCACATAGTGAGGCTCCAGCTGATAACTGTGATAACCTGGATCCACCTGATGGTTTTCGATATTCATGTTGCGTCCTGATTTCTGTTCCACCAGTAGTTTGCAGTCGGTGGTCATCAGATCCACACGTCCCTGAATGCCGAGGGCTTCGCAGACGAACGAAGGTTCCAGAATGGCTTTCTTCCGGTCGTAAAGACTTTCGCCACGTAAAGCCGTCATCTGTGCCTGAGATGCGGTGCGGGGAAAGAGAATATCCACAACCTGCTGCAGATTGAAAGCCTGCAGGCTGGCATCGGTATAGAACTTCTTGGGGTCAAACCAGGGACAGGTGCAGAATTCCAGGGCTTTCTCCCGGAAGTTTGTCTTCACCGTCTCGTTCATCTGGTATTTGCCGTGGCTGTTGATGATGTCATCCAGCGCAGCTCCGGCAAAGTTACCGAGCAGGGTAGCCTGGGTGTTGGCTCTGGGCTTCATCAGGTTGAGAAGATAGAGCAGGGGATGATGACCGAAAGCCGTAAAACAGGTGGCGATGCTACTGATATCTACCAGATAATCCGGTTCCACCACGATGAGGCGGGGAGTGATGATGGGCTGCTTCACCTGACAGTCGAGCAGGTTGAGCTGCATCCCTTCCTTCAGGATATCCCAGAGATAGGTATGGTCGATATGATTCTCCTCATCCTTCAACTGCACGAGATATTCCTCCTCATCGGCATCCTGGTCGATGTCCACACGGATGAAATCTCCGTCCCAGTTCTTCACGATGCATCGGATACGGCGGTTGTTGATTTCCAGTCCCTTCTGATAAGGTCGGGGAGTATGTGGAATGAGCACGTTGAGTTCGTGGGGAACATCCACTCCGAAGACTGCTGAGATGAAGAGGACGAGGGCACGTGCATCGTATTTCAGGTCTTCGCCCGAAAGCGGTTCCTGCGAGTTGCTGTGTCGGCGCATGGTCTGGATGGCAATCTTGTCTGCCACCTTGATGCCGCGTGCCTTGCAGAGATAGTCCACCTGCGAGAAAAGGTTACCGAAAGCCTGTTTCGTATCCTTTACTCCTTCGTGGCAGCAGAGGATGAGCGTGTCGTGCATCATCTTGTTGCGAGTCTGCGGTTCCAGTTCTGGGAGCATCAGGAGTTCCCTTACCCTTTGGAAAAGTTCTGCGGCGCTGATATTGTTCTGATTCATGAGATATTGCTAATTCTTGAAATGTAGGTACAAAGATACATCAATTTATAGATAAAAGCAAGAAAATAGAGATAAAAGAAAAAAGCCGCAGGCTTTTTCTAAAATATAGGTAAGAAATGCTTGCCGTATCATTTCTTTTTTGTATATTTGTAGCCCCCAAATGAAAGATGGGATATTATTAATCTAAAAAATTAAACGAATGACAAAAGAAGAATTGATGCATAGAGCCATTGAGCTCTCTAAGAATAGTGTGAAGACCGGTGGCGGACCTTTCGGTGCCGTTATCGCCAAGGACGGAATCATCATCGCTGAGGCTTCCAACAGCGTGACCATCGACCTCGATCCTACGGCACATGCCGAGGTGAACTGTGTGCGCCAGGCTTGTTTCAAGCTGAAGACCTTCAATCTGGAGGGCTGCGAGATCTATACTTCCTGCGAGCCTTGTCCGATGTGCCTGGGTGCTATCTACTGGGCACATCTCGACCGTATCTATTATGCCAACGACAGAAAGGATGCAGCCAAGATAGGTTTCGATGATGAGTTTATCTACGAGGAGATAGACCGCAAGATAGAAGACCGCCATAAGCCGATGATTGCCCTGATGCGCGATGAGGCGCTGGGTGCTTTCCGCATGTGGGAGGAAAATACAGAAAAAACGGAGTATTAACACTCCGTTTTTTTATTGTTCAACGAATTATTCTACTAAAAGAACCGATTTCTCGGATTTTCTTTGTAATTTTGCCGCCAAATTCAGAAAAAAACTGAATTCTCTGATTATATGGAAATTCTCTAATTATTATAACGACAATGGAACAGTCAATAGAAAATCTCTACAAGCTTGACGGTAGAGTGCCCGTCGGTAAAGCACTCCCATTTGGTCTTCAACATGTGTTGGCGATGTTTGTCAGCAACATTGCTCCAATTATGATTCTTGCTGGTGCAGTAGGATTGGATAGTTCGGTGAGCGCTGTGCTCATCCAGAACTGTATGGTTATCGCCGGTATCGGTACTCTGGTACAGCTCTATCCGGTATGGCGCATCGGTTCCCGTCTGCCTATCGTGATGGGTATCTCCTTCACCTTCCTTTCGCTTGCCATCGCCATCGCCGGTGCTCATGGCATGGGTACGCTGATTGGTGCAGTCATCATCGGCGGTTTGGTAGAAGGTACACTCGGTCTCTTTGCCAAGTACTGGATCAAGCTCATTCCGCCTGTAGTAGCCGCTACCGTGGTAACAGCCATCGGTTTCTCGCTGCTTCCTGTAGGCGCCAACTCTTTTGCCGGTGGTCAGGGTGCTGCCGACTTCGGTAGCATGAACAATTGGGTCGTGGGTTCAGTAACCTTGCTCGCTTGTCTCCTCTGCCAGATTTTTGCCAAGGGATTCCTCCGCTCTCTGTCGGTATTGGTTGGTCTGCTGGTAGGCTATGTCTTGGCTCTCTTTATGGGAATGATAGATTTTAGCGGACTTTCCGGCCTTTCTATCGTTGCCTTGCCAAAGCTCCTTCCATTTACTCCGGAGTTTAATGTTGGTGCCATTCTCTCGGTGGTAGCTGTTTATCTGGTTTCTGCCACAGAGACCATCGGTGATACTTCTGCGCTCTGCAACAGTGCCTTGAAGCGCGATCCTAATACCAAGGAGATGGGTGCAGCTGTCTGCTGTGATGGTTTCGTAAGCTCAGTATCGGGTCTCTTCGGATGTACTCCTATCACTTCGTTCAGCCAGAATGTAGGTTTGGCAGCCATGTCGGGAGTTGTTAACCGCTTTACCATTGCCTTGGGTGCCATCATCATGATTATCGGTGGTGTGTTCCCGGCTATCGGATATGTGCTCACCACCATTCCTCAGGCAGTATTGGGAGGCTGTACCATTATGATGTTTGGTAGCATCCTCTTTGCCGGTTTCGGTATGATGGCTCGCACGGGTTTCTCTCAGCGCAACATGGTCATCGTGAGTCTTTCACTCAGCGTGGGTCTCGGCTTTACATCAGCAACAGGTATGTTCAATATCTTCCCAGAGATTGTGCGCACCGTTTTTGCAGATAACTGTGTGGCAGTAGTCTTCCTGCTTGCCGTGATTCTGAATCTCGTATTGCCAAAGAATCTGGATAAGGCATAAGATTACTGTCCTCCCAGTCTTTCGAAGAAGGTGATGATTTCCTCAAAGGTCTTGAATTCATCGCTGCCATATTCTATGGTTGTACCCATGAAACCATCGCATGGGCGAGGGTCGATGAAGTAATCGCCGTAGAGCAGGTTCTTCTGATTGCAGAAGATGATGTGGTTGTAGGCTGGGGTAGAGAGATATTCCTCTACCCAGGTCTGCACCTTCGCCATATATTCATGGTCGTTGGTTGGCGCTGGGGCTACGATATATACGTTGTAATGCTCTATCAGCATCTCGTAAGCCTTGTGCATCGAGCTGGTTGCCTTCATGTAACTGTCGTGCAGGGCATCGAAGTCTATATATACGATAGGACGCTCCTTGCCGTTCTGCTTGTCGTCAATCCATCGGATTACCGGACAGAGATAGTGGAATGCCACCTTGTCGATGAGTCGGTGCTCGCCATGGAAGTGGATGGCTTGTGGATAGTGCTCATGGAAGAGGTCGAAGGTGTGGACTAACGGATCTTCATCGCCGAAGAGACCATATACACGCTCCTGTTCCTCGGGAGTGATATCCTGGAAGCATCGCTCGGTGAAGTCGCGGTATTCCTTGATGAGACCTTTGGTAACCATCAGCTCGTTCACTCCATCCTTTCTCGGGTTCTGGAATTCCTGCTTGCCGGTCATGCTGCTCATCGTGTTTCCCATCTCGAAGGCTGGGTTTACGAGGATGCGGTCGAATCCTTTCAGCAGCTCGGTGTACATTCCGCCCATCGAAGTACCGATGATGAGGTCGGGTTGCTCTGTCTCTGCCATCTTCTGCAGCATCTCTATGGCTTCTTCCGGATGAACCGGGATGTCTTCAGCCACGAGGGTAGCATTCGGCATCAGTTCCTGCAACATCTTCACGGTACCGCTCTGTGCAGAAGAGAGGAAGCCGTGCACATACATGATTTTCTTGCCCGACATCAGGTCGGGGAATTGTTTGATATATGAATTCATAATCTTATATTTTTTATTGGGGGTAAGTCCTTAACTTCTTTCACTCCCAGTTATTTTCGCTGCAAAATTACGGTAAATTGCAGACAAAACAAAATTATTGGGTGATAAACTTTCTTGTTTGCGAAAAAAGTAGTAATTTTGCACCCAATAACCAAAAAGTTCAAGTCATAATGGATTTACTGAAAGAAAGAATTATGCAGGAGGGCCGCTGCTTTCCTGGTGGAATCTTAAAAGTAGATAGCTTCGTAAATCATCAGATGGACCCAATCCTGATGATGGACCTGGCTAAGGAATTCGTGCGCCTTTTCAAGGACATCAAGTACAACAAGATTGTTACTATCGAGGCTTCGGGCATCGCTCCAGCCATCATGGTGGGTTACCTGACCAATCTTCCTGTTGTCTTCGTCAAGAAAAAGCAGCCTAAGACGATGGAGGGTATGATTACCTCGGTGGTTCACTCTTTTACCAAGGATCGTGACTATACGGTTTGCGTGAGCAACAGCTATCTGACTCCAGAGGATCATGTGATCTTCATCGATGACTTCCTCGCCAACGGTAACGCATCCAAGGGTGTGATGGATCTCTGCGAGAAGGCTGGTGCCAAGATCGAGGCGATGGGCTTCATCATCGAGAAGGCTTTCCAGCATGGTGGTGACTTCCTGCGCAAGGAGGGTATCCGTTATGAGGCGCTCGCAACCGTAGAGAGCCTGGATGATTGCAAGATTGTCTTGAAGTAATACACCTATTATTATATATTGTAAAAGCCGCCTGTTTATACGGGCGGCTTTTGCTGTTTTTTATATCGGCTATTTTACAATGTCTGCTGCATAGATTCCCATCGCCTTATAGCCTGTTGGGTTAGGATGGAGCCAGTCGTTGCTGGCGTATTCCCGTTTCATTCTTCTGTCATCATTCGGATCTTGAAGCAGCTTGGCAAAATCCAGGATGCCATCCACGTTCTTCGCCTGACTTCGGATCCAGTCGTTTACATAGAGTCGGGCAGCTTCGTGGAAGTGGGTATAATATCCTGCGCCCTTGAAAGGGGTGATGGTTCCCAGATAAACCTTCATTTTCCTTGCCTTCGCCTTCTTTACCATTCCCTGGATGCTCTCGATGATCTGCCGGGCTACGGTTTCGCTGCTGCCGCTCCTGGCTGCACCGATGTCGTTGACTCCCTCGAAAATCACCACCTTCTTCACGCCGCTCTGCATCAGGATGTCTCTGTCGAAACGTTCCTTGGCAAGGGCTCCGAATCCGCCCGGTACGGTTACGCGGTTGTTGCCGATGCCCAGGTTCAGTACGCCCTGATTGGTTATCTTATGCTTCAGCTGCAGCATCTCCGACATCACGTCGGGCCATCGGTTCTGGGCATTGTCGGTAGAGCATTTTCCGTCGGTGATGGAGTTTCCTATGATGGCGATGGCGCTCATGTTGTTGCTCATCGTATAGACATCGATGCCGCTGATGTTGTACCAGTGGTTCTCCCGGAAAGCCTTCGCAAAATTGGAGTGGGCATTGGTTACACCTTTCATGATATAGGAGGTGGTGCGCGAACCCATGTGCACGGTTGGAATTTCGGGAGCCGATGTGTAGTTGATGGTGATGGCTACACGCTCCAGATTTCTGAGATTGAACTTCAGGGCATCGCTCACTATCTGCTTGCCGGCAGGGATGACGGTCTTGTAGCTGTTGCCGAACTTGAAGTATTGTGCCGTTTTGGCATCAATGTCGGAGGAATCCTTGGCATGAGCGATGTAGATAGAGCGGATCTCTACGGGTTGCATCGAATAGATGTTGCTCAACTTGAGGCGGATCACGTCGCCTCCTATGCTAACCTTTACCACCTGGCGTACCGAACGGTTAGTCATGCAATTGTTATAGGGCATAAATGATTTGACTACAGTTTGCGGAGCTGTGGCCCAGGTGCCTACCCAGTTCTGTGCCAGAGAATAAGTTGATAGGGCACAGAACATCATTAAGAAAACTAATAATCTTTTCATCATACGTGCAAAGTTAGATAGAAAAGGCAATAAAACCAAGAAATTTAAAAACTTTTTTCATAAAACTTTGGAGGATATTGAGAAAAGTTGTACCTTTGCCCAAAATTCTAACTAAAATATAAGTCTATGCAACCAACAAAAAGTTTTGCGATTCCATTGTCATTCATCGGAATCATGTTTTTCTCTTTGGGCTTTGCCCTGGGTATTAATTCCTTGCTGGTGCCTGTATTGCAGGGCTCGCTGGGTATTTCCAATGCTGCCTCTTATCTCATCATCGCAGCCACCTTCATTCCGTTCCTTATTTTCGGTTATCCTGCCGGACTCACCATCAAGGCTATCGGATATAAGAAGACGATGTCGCTGTCGTTTGTCATCTTCGCAGCAGCATTCTATCTCTTCATCCTTTCTGCCGATGAGAAGAGTTTCCCATTGTTCCTGCTTGCTTCGTTTGTGAGTGGTGCTGCCAATGCCTATCTCCAGGCATCTGTCAATCCTTACATCACCATTCTGGGGCCTTTGGATAGTGCAGCCAAGCGCATCAGTATGATGGGTATCTGCAACAAGCTGGCGTGGCCAATCCCATCCATGTTCATCGTATGGCTGCTGGGCAAGGATGTTCATCTCATCGGAATCGAGGATTTGTCCAAGCCATTCTGGATCATCATCGTAGCGTTCTTGGCTTTGGGTGTTCTGGCATTCCTGGCTCCATTACCAGAGGTAAAGGCTGCCGGCGAGGATGAATCAGAGGAGGAGGAGTCTGCTGCCTGCGCTTATGCGGCAACCAAGACCTCTGTCTTCCAGTTCACTCACTTGCTTTTGGGCTGTCTGGCGCTGTTCCTTTATGTAGGTGTTGAGACGGTTTCTCTCGGTACATTGGTAGATTATGCCAATTCCCTGGGTTTGCCGGGTGCTGCTAACTATGCCTGGATTGCTCCTATCGGTATTGTTATCGGTTATATCTGCGGTATCATTCTGATTCCTAAGTACATCAGTCAGGCAGTAGCCTTGAAGCTCTGTTCGTTCCTGGCAATCGCCGGAGCTTTGCTGGTGGTTCTTACTCCAGCCGAGATTTCCATCTATTTCATCTCATTGATGGCATTGGGTTGTTCTCTGATGTGGCCTGCTCTCTGGCCATTGGCAATGGCAGATTTGGGTAAGTTTACCAAGTCTGGTTCTTCATTGCTCATCATGGCGATGTTTGGTGGGGCCGTTCTTCCTACGCTCTATGGCAGTCTGAAGGATGCAGTAGGTGCTCAGCAGGCATATTGGCTCTGCCTCCCTTGCTTCCTCTACATTTTGTATTACAGCATCCACGGCTACAAGATTCGTTCATAGTATCGTTTCTTATCAGCTGAGATGATAAAAAAGGTGTATCCCGCTTGCCCGATATATGGGGCAAGAAGGATACACCATTTTATATTATGGGTTAGGATAATCTTGATTGATACCTCTAGGAAGAAAATAACCCTTGATGCAATTTGGATTGCAGACACATATCTGAATATGATTCTTTTCTCTGAATCCTGCATTAGGATATAGTTCCTGCCCTTCCCAAAATACACCTTTTACAGAATCATAAGGATGGGCATTAGCCTTTTTGTTGTATGTTAATGCTGTTTGAACAACAGCACAATCCAATTTTCTAATCAGTAAATCTGTAGATTTACCGATAGATGTATTTTGGGGTAATTCTAATCCTGACTCTTTATAAAGTTCAACCATAGACTCATACGCATCTTTTAATTCCTGAAGATAAGAACTGTCCGTAAGGTCAAAACAATAACCTAAGTCTATTATTGCTCCAACAACAGCCGGTTCTTTTACTTGCGAATTTCTCCTTTTTGCTAAATCTTTAGCCCATAGCCAAGCTCTTTCTTCGTTATTCTCCCAAAAGTAAATACCATTACCTAACCAGTCATAGTCATTAGTACTGGAAAGAAGATCGGTCTTTCCAGCAACTACGGCATCGACAACAGACTTGTCGCAACCATGAAATCCAATTACCAGGTTGGAGCGCCTTGAATACAAAGACTTGTCCATAGTTTTATCTCAAATGTGGTGCAACTTCTCCGTTTGGCAACAAGATTCCTGCCTCAATGAGAAATTTTCTTGCTGCTTCTTTACTGGCAGTAGAAGCCTTTCTTGCAGCCTCTAATCTTTCTTGTCTTTTGCTATCAAATAAATCCATATTCTACCTCCTTATTTTAATGATTCAACTTTCGTGCTGCAAAGATTATGCAAACGAGTGCAATGTAAGCTTGCTTACAGATTGCCGAGTGCAGCTTTTCTTCTGCAAAGATACGCTTTTCTTCTGAAAGAAGCAAGAAATTCTGGAAAAATGTTTGAGAGTGAGGGAGATAAAAAGAAAAAGGTGTATCCCGCTTGCCCGGTGTATGGGACAAGAAGGATCCACCTTTTATATTATAGTCTTTTAATTTCCTGCTCTGTCAAACCGGTAATTAAAGCTATCTGCTCTATGCTCAATCCATTAGCCAGCATTTTGCGGGCAATGTTATTTTTCTCTTCAGTTCTACCTTCAGCTCTGCCTTCTTCCATACCTTCCAATCTTGCATTTCCCAGAACGTCATTTTGAATCATGATGGCATTGATGTGCTCATCGTATGCATAGCGTTCTGCATCAGACATGGAATAGTATTTCAGCTTCTCACGAGCTTCCTGCAGACCTGGCGCTTGGGTTTCAGGAGAGATGACACCATTCTTCAGATACTCAACCCATTCTTCCAATGGTGATTTAGCCACCTTGTTGAATTCGTTTACACGAACCAGAATATAGGTTGGGAAAATCTCGGAAGGCGATTTTCTCACTATCGTATCTTTCTCCTTGGTGCTAATGATCAGATGGTCTTGGGTATGCAAGCCCACGAAGTTATTCTGTCCCACATAGATGTAGTCTGATCCCTTTCCCAGATCAAAGTACAGAATGCTGATGGAATATACTTTCTTCACCTCTTTATATGTATTTCCCAGATTGATATGCTCTGTAATAGCTTTGGCTACTCCATATAGTACACGCTCCAGGTAATACAGTTCACTTGTGTTCTGTATCTCGACGATAATGATTTCTCCCTTGCTGTTTTTCGCCTTGATATCTACCCTGTTGAACTTATCATTAGCCTGTTGCTGGTTACCTTCGCTTTCCAGAATATCAACAATCTTAATAGGTTCATTCAGAAACACAGTCAAGAAGCCCTCAAGCACACCAAAGTTCGCCTTTTGGCGAAGCAAACGCTTGATAGCCCAGTCAAATCTTATGTATCTATCTTTCAATTCTGCCATATTTACCTCCTTAGTTTTAATGATTCAACTTTTGTTTTGCAAAGATAAAAAAACCGGGGTCATCACCAGCATCGAATAATCTGGGAGAGGGCCTTACCGGGACTGCGCTGCAAAGATACGCTTTTCTTCTGAAAGAAGCAAGGAATTATTGAAAAATGTTTGAGGGTGAGGGAGATAAAAAGAAAAAGGTGTATCCTCGCTTGCCCGATGAATGGGGCAAGCGAAGATACACATTATAGAGGGATCATGCTAGAGAATAGTTATTGCTTAACTATCTTCTGATATTTATCTCCTTGTTTTATTACAAATAAACCCTTAGCAGGAATATTCGAAGGAGAAAAATCAGAGGTCGTAGCCTGATACACCAATCTTCCATTCATATCATAAACATAAGTAATAGGCGAAACGCTATCACCAACTATAGGAAGAGAGATTCCCGTTGACCATGCTTTGCGGTCTGCAACCAATTTTATACTACCATTAGCCTTTGTCAAGATATAGCTGTTTTTCCCACCATAAGAAGAGCGGAACACTTGCCAATCGGAATCATCCTTAGATTTAGCAGCAGCATAAATTCGATATTCTCCATCTTCCAAGTCTTCAACAGAACATTTATTGTCCTCAAACTGAGAAGAATAATTAACTCCAAACACAAGTTTTTTAGAAACACTCTTCAGTATATACTTCTTGCCATTTGCTTCGGCAATAATGGCTAACTCACCATTAAAATCTTGCGGAAGGAGATTAGTTACCGATGAAATGATTACCGTGAAATGATTATCATCAGCAACCTTCATTGTTATCCCCTTCATACCTATGTTTGAAAAAAACTCTATTGAATTCTTTTGGCAAATAACCATATCTTGCATTGAACTAAAGCTCATAGAGTCACCAACCACAGGATTCAACAAGGCTATATCATAATATCCGTCTCCTTGGCCATCCCATCCCCAATTTACATGAACCAGTCCATCTTCTCTATAGCCATCAATTACAAAACAATGTCCACTAGCCACACCCTCAACCTTAGAAACACCTGTATAAACTACAGGATTTTTCTGGCTCAACTGTTGGTACAAGATATTCATCCAATCGGAAGCTGTATAATATGAGCGATCATAATAGGTAGCATACATATTGAAATGTTCATTGATAGCGTTACATGCCTCAAAATTATACGAACCGCTACCATTGTCATCGTAATTCATACCTATAGATAATCCACAATCATAAAGTAACGTTGCCACATCTTCACTTCCTACGCCAGAGGGTGTATCGTATTTAGGAAGCATCTTATCCCAAGCATATTCTATTCCTGAAAGATCCTGTGCATAAGTTTTCCCTCCATAGGTACAACTACCTTTACCAATAGCTTTTACGGGATATTTATGATAATAAAAAACCTGTGCCATCGCTGTTGCTACACATCCAGCAGGACATCTGCCACTTGCACCCATCGGACACAAATTATTAAAAGGAGCAGATTGTCCCCACTCAGACTTCATTAACTGAGGAATTGCCTCCTTGCTATCAGCAAGATTGGTTTCAGAAGCACTTGTCTGATTTGAGGTCATCACCTCACTAATCGTATTTAGCCACCATTTTAACCCAGGATTATTTTCCTGAAAAGCTTTGGCTGAATAACCAATAACAGCATTAAAACGATTATCATTAGCAATGACAACATAACCACATTGGGAATAACCGATAACAGAAAGAGCCTGATTCTCCTTCAAGATCTTCAATTCCGAGAAACTTGCCCGTGTCGCAGAAGAAGGTAAATCTTGAAGAACCATTTTGGCAATCGCCAATTTCTCCGAATAACTTCTTGAAGAAGCAAAAATGCTAAGAGTTATCCACAACAAAGCGAAAGAGAAAACTATTTTTTTCACAGCTAAGCTATTTATAAACAAGAAGTGGAATGATATTCTCTAAAAAAAGCATATCATTCCACTATATCATATTATCATTTCAAATTATCCATCATTACTCTGTAGCATATGGATAACCATTGTTCCAATCAAATGTCCATGTATATGGACCATACAATTTTTCTCCAATCGCTAATAATGTATTCAATGTAATTACACCATTGTTATTATCAAAGAAGCACATATCAGGATATTGCTTACAAGCATAATAAAGCGAAGCATTACCTCCTTGTATCAAAGATGTACCACTCTCAACTTCATAGATTCCCTGATCCATGGTGATATTACCTTCTTCATCCATGGTGAAAATCAAATCAACACCACCAGGAAGTTTGGTCTCACCATTCTGCTTATAAAGAGTACGCATAGGAGCAACAAACTTATATAAATTTGTACCTTCCTTTGCTTTCTTTACATCTACCGTTGCAGCTGCATCCGTAAAAATACCATCAGTAAAGTCTGCCGTACCAATTTTCTCCCAAGTGTAGTCACGAGAAATAGTTACTGAAATAGTATCATTACCATAAGCACTAGCCTCCTCTGACGGAATAATAAACTTAGCAGTTTCTGTATCACCCAAACCAATGTTGAAAGTAATAGGAACAGCAACCACAGATTCACCTGCCTTGAAATTAACAGTAGAAGGAACTGTGAACTTCTCGTTATCACACTTCAGTTCAAAACTCTGCTCACCAGTAGTATTTGTACGACCCAAATTGATAGTAAAGGTCTGGTTTTCATCTGGCAAATATGTCTTGGAGACAATATCAGTATAGAGGTATGCACCATCTGAAGCCTCACCAACAGTGTAGTTGTCATCATCGTCAGAGCAAGATGCCAATGACAAGCCTGCGATGGCAACGACAACCATCATTAAATATTTGAATATCTTATTCATAATTGTCTTATTAATCTATGAAACATTAAATATCAGCCACAGCTGTTGGCTTTGTACCTACAGGATTGTTCTGCTCCTCTGAAATCTGCTTGTTATACTGCTGCTCATTATAAGGAACACGCCAAATCAAGCAATTGTCACCAGCCTTGATATTATAAACCTCTGTTGCATCATAACCTGCACCACGGCGATCAAAGTCCTTATCCAAACGAATGAAGTCGAACCATGTAATACCCTCACCATAGAACTCTACACGACGCTGTTCAAGAATTGCATTTACAACACCTTCCTTGGTAGAAGCATTCAATGTATATTGTGGGTCACGATACTGACGAACAAACGCCTGCAAAGTTGCTGCACCTGTAGCAGGAGCAGTCTGAGCCTCACACTCTGCCTTAATCATATACATCTCCTCGATACGAATCAAAGGAATGTCAGAAGCATTGGTAGATGTACCAACCTTACCCTGATAAGGGGCAAACTTAACCTGAGTATAAGCAGGTGCACCCTGAGCTGCAAGATAAGCCTTCTCTGTTGAATTCAAATTAGCTGAGTTTCCATCACCATCGAGGAACCAGCCCTTACGAGCATCTGTTTCATTGATTTCATTGAAGAGTTTCTTATTAACTTTCTTCCATGCACCAACAGTTGCATAACCATAGCACAATGAACCCATATGAGATGGGAAGTTACAGATACCAGTTGTTACAACACGGTCTGTTTCGTTAACCTTAATACCCCACAACCAGTTGGTGGCAGCGATATCATTGAAACCAGGACGACTAGCTTCTGCAATAGACAATGGCTTAGCACCACTATTCTTAATAACAAAGTTAGCATCCTCAAGCGCAGCACTATAGTTTTTCATCACGAGATAGACACGTGAACGAATGGCACGTGCTGTGTAAATATCAACATAGCGCTTATCGGTACGCTTATAACCACTCTTCTCCAAAAGTTCGATGGCCTTGTTCAAGTCACCAAGAATCTGCTCATAAGTTGCAGCTACAGTTGCACGTGGACAACCATTGGTTGCAGCATCATCCTGGTTAGCCTCAGTAATCAATGGCACACCAAGAGCGGTATTAGGATCAACATCACCATAAGTCTTCTGGTAACACTGTACCAATGTGAAGTAATCGAATGCACGGATGGCCAAAGCCTGTGCCAAATAACCTTGAAGCTGTGGATTCTCTGTATCCGCAGCAACTGACTTGGCTACATTATTGGCAGAATAGATCTGGTTGTACATACCCTGCCAAATCATACGATTATCACCATAAGTATAATCTATGTCATCGTAAGTCAAGGCAAAGTTATACCAGTTGTAACCTATATTCTGAGCTACCATATCAATACCTCTTGAGTCCAAGAGGAGCATGATACCAGGGTAACCAATATCGCTATGCACATTTGAACCACGAACAGCACCAAATGTACTGAAGTTAGTCGTGATAGCAGTAACACTAGCTTCCAAACGGTCTGGATTCTGCTCTACAGTCTCAGTCTTCTCGTCAGAAGTTACGTAATTTCCTAATGGCTCTGTGTCAAGGCAAGATGCAAAGAGCAGAGGCGCAGAGGCCATCATGATATATTTTGCTAATTTCATAAATGTTTAATTTTAATTTTATTCTTGTTTGACTTTAGAATGTAATCTTCACACCACCAGAGATTGTTCTACGAGCTGTGTACCAACTGCTAGATACAGAAGTAAGACTCATACGTGGGTCCATACCCTGACGAGCAGTAAACAAAGCTACGTTCTCAATTGAGCCATAGAAACGCAGGCCAGAGATACCGATGCGAGAAGTCCATGCCTTAGGAAGTGTATAACCCAATGTGATGTTATCGATTGAGAAATAATCAGAGCTTGTCATGAAACGGTCAGACAGTTCTGTAGCAGACTTATCCACAACATCCAAACGTGGAATATCGGAATTTACATTATCCTCGCTCCAAGCCTTCAACACGTCCTTGTGGAAGTTATGACCAGCAGTGAAACCTGTACCACCTGTTGTCATCAAGTTAGCATAACCTTCATCATATACCTTACCACCAAGCTGGAAGCTAGTCTGGATTGCGAAATCTATGCCCTTCCAAGCGAAGTTTGTACCGAAGCCACCATAAACATTAGGCAAGATATTGCCAGTCTCCTTACGATTATAGGTGTAAGCATTCTGATAGTCTGTAGTTGCCTCCTCTATGTAGTTGCCATTCTCATCCTTAACAGGAGTCTCATTATCTTCTGCATCTTTAACTGTCTTCACACCAAGATAGAGAGCCTCACCCTTCTCGTTCACACCAAGATAGTGTGGGAAATACAGGTTGTAGATAGATGAACCCTCTCTATAGATACGGCTACCATTGATATACTTACCATTCTCGTAATCAGATGAGAGCTTGTGGATGCGGTTCTTTGTCCATGTACCATTGAGAGATACACCCCACTGCATATCCTGATTCTTGATGATGTCATAGTTTACCTCGAATTCAACACCATAGTTCTGTACGGTACCCATATTGACAGGTATCTTTGAGTAACCATTAGAGATTGCTACCTGCTTAAAATCAAGAAGGTTGCTTGTGGCACGGAAGTAGAAATCCAAGGAACCATAAAGACGGCTCTTAAAGAATGAGTAATCTACACCAAAGTCGAATGCATTGGTCTTCTCCCACTTCAAGTTAGGATTACCCTTATACTTCAAGTTACCATCAGAGAATACGCCATCAGTACCTGTCATCTGGAAAATATCCTGATAAGCATACCAGCCATAATAATATAAGCTGTAATTATGGTTATCGTTACCAGTCTGTCCAAATGAAGCTCTGAGCTTCAACTGATCAAGAGCAGAGAAATCTTCCAACCAAGCCTCTCTCTTCATATTCCAACCCAAACCGCAGTTGTAGAAGTCACCCCAACGATTGTTCTTTGCAAATGCTGAGGTACCATCACGACGATAACCCACATTCACGAAATACTTCTCATCATAGTTGTAGTTAGCCGTGAAGAAGAAACCTGCAGTATTATACTTATGCTGCTGACCACTAGCACTATACTGAGATGTACCATTACCAAGGGTAAAGTCGCCCATCTTATACAACTGCTGAGCATTGCCATAGAAATATACATACTTCAGACGATATCCCTCGAAACCAGCCATAGCACTTACATTATGCTTGCCAAAAGCATTCTGATAGTTCAAAAGATACTGATGGGTCAAAGCTGTTGTACGAGCCTGGGTATTTGATACCTCACCACCATAACTGCTACTCTGACCATAGAGAGGGTTACGATAGCTAAAGTTGATTGTATTATCAACATTCAAGCCCAAACGAGCTGTAGCGGTGAAGCCATGGGTCAAGTCAACCTTGGCAAACCAGTTACCCTCGAAGATATCCATATTGTACTCTTCCTTGTCGTAAATAAGGGTACCGATAGGGTTAGCCATAGACATCCAGTTACGAGTTGCAGAAGTACTTGCACCATCACCAAAGTCATACATCTTCTTACCAGAAGCCTTATCATATGTGATATTGCCTTGAGCATCGCGAACGTACATTGGATAGATAGGAGCTATCTCGTTAGCAAGATAGAATGCGTTACCTGATGATGAAGTACTATTTTCATCCTGGTCTCCAGGATTTCTGCTATTTGTATGGGTATAACCCATATTAGAACCAAGAGTCAACCACTTATAAGCCTTGTATTCTACATTAGTACGACCTGTAAGACGATCGAAGCCAGATCCCTTAATGGTACCATCATCCTGCAAATAACCAAATGATGTATAGAAAGAGAAGTTATCTGAGCCACCCGAAACGCCTACATTATATTCCTGACGCATGGTTGTCTTGAAGGTCTCATCTTCCCAATCATCTGGAGTAAAGTAGTTAACACCATCAGTATAACCCAATGTAGCCTGTGGGTTGAGCTTACCATTCTTACCAATCAGGTACTGACCAGCAGGAACTGTATAAATTTGATAGCCTGTCTTGCTCAAATCTGCATTGGCAAGCTGGAATGACTTATTTGCAGAGAATCCACTGTTGTAACGATAGCCATTATAGAAGCCCTTGTACAACAACTCATAATACTGACCAGGATCAGTTACTACGTCATAATTCTTATTCTCACGTGAAACGGCACCCCACTTAGCATCAGCAGTAATCTGAGTACGACCCTGCTGTCCCTTTTTGGTAGTAATCATAACGACACCGTTAGAACCACGAGAACCATAAAGAGATGTAGATACAGCATCCTTCAACACGGTCATAGACGCAATATCCTGAGAGTTGATTGATGAGAGATCACCATCGAATGGAACACCATCAACAACATACAATGGAGAGTTGGTACCATTAATAGAGCTGATACCACGAATACGGATTGAAGTATCAGAACCTGGCTGACCACTAGTTTGGAAAGTCTGAACACCAGACATTGTACCTACCAAAGCTGCTGACACGTTAGAAATCTGACGAGCCTCAATCTTGGCAGACTTAATCTCTGAAGCAGCACCAGTATAAGCTGACTTCTTAGCTGTGCCATAAGCCACAACAACAACATCATCCAGCAAAGTATCATCTGGATCCAACAAAATTTTAACGTTCTTGCCAGCCTTTACAGTCTTAGACTGCATACCGATGTATGTAATCTCCAACTTAGCTCCAGCTGGAGCGTTCAAAGAGAAGTTACCATCAATGTCGGTAACTGTACCTGTGTTAGTGCCTGCAACCTTGATAGAAGCACCGATAACTGGGCTTCCGTCCTCAGAAGAGGTCACGTGACCAGAGATTTGACTTTGTGCAAAAGCCATGCTCGTACTGAGAGCAAGACCTGCAACTACTGTCATGAGTCTTTTTTCCATAAATCTCTCTCGTTTTAAATAAATGAATATATAATGTTTATAATTTCTTTCTCTCAGCTTTTCTTATATGATCACTCACAAGGAGTTATCATCATCTTTTTGCCCCCTCCTCTTGCCCCGAGGTAGAGATTTATGGGGAAAACGGCGATTTATCACTATAAAGCTATTGGAATTAGCAGGATGTATCATACCTTTGGGTATATTTTCGTAAATTCTTTATTTTTAATCATTTAAACATTTAAGTTATGGCATATTTCAAGTTAGAATTCGGTTTCGGAAGAAGTAAGAGTGAGGGTAAGATTTCTGATTCTGCGAATCACGCAGATGAGCAGGCTGTGTTGGAGATTCCTGGATGGGACTTCGTGAATGGTGAAGTGGAGAGGGCAAAACAGCAAGGACGTTTTAAAGTTGCTGGTAATTATCTTACTGCTGCCCGTTCCTTTACAAAGTTCATAGGAAGGAGCGACTGGCTTTTTTCTGATATGACGGCAGAAAAGCTGGAAAGCTATCAGCGATGGCTGCAGGGGCGCAATATTTGCCTGAACACATGTTCTGCTTATATGCGGGCTTTGCGGGCTATGCATCATCGAGCATTGCCGGTTCTCAATGCTGCTCCATTCAGTAAAGTGTTTACGGGGAGGGCCAAGACCGAAAAACGTTGCATCTCACAATCAGAAATTCTGCAGCTCAAAGCCTTGCCGCTACAGCCTGGAGGTTCTCTTTCCTTCGCTCGTGACATCTTCCTGTTTTCTTTTTATGCGATGGGAATGCCTTTTGTGGATATTGCCTATCTCAAGAAAAGCCAACTGAGAAACGGATGTATTTATTATGCCCGGCATAAGACGGGACAGCAGATACAGGTAGCACTATTGCCTGCGATGCTTGAAATCATCATGCGATATGAACAAAGAGATTCAGAATTTGTCTTTCCGATACTTTCTGACAAGGTAGAAGATTCAGTTTCCTCACCATCTGTTTCTGCCCAACAGCATCGTCAATATACAGCTCGATTGCGCCAGTACAACTACAATCTGCATCAGGTGTCTAAGATGCTGGGGCTGGCTCAACCCTTATCCTCTTACGTGGTTCGTCATTCGTGGGCAAGCATAGCTTATCTTCATCATCTGGACATCAGTTTGATAAGCAAGGCTTTGGGACATACCAAATCATCAACCACCTTTATCTATATAAAAAGCCTTTTTGATTCCGACTTGTTCGAAGCAAACCAGACTTTGATGGAAGATCTGGGGTTATAGTCCAGCCGGCAAGTAGCCTCCTTTCGTTTATTGCCTGGTTACGGCAAGATATTGCCCTTTGGCAGGGCAATTTTGTGCCATTGCCAGGCACGAAACGATACGTCGGGAGGAAGAATTCTTCAGAGCTGCCATCTGTGATTTGGAATATGGTTTGCTGCCAGAGCCGTTTTGCTGGTAAAAATCCTACTCTCGATTTCACTCTTCACTCTTCACCAAATCGCCTGAAACCCCGATAAACACAGGGCTTCCGAGCGGTGAAGAGTAATAGGGCACTCTTCACAACTCTTCACCGCTCTTCACCTTAGGCAAGAGGATAAACGCTGAGCCGCTTACTTATCACGAAGCTCGGTCATCATTGATGACCAGTGCTGGTCTTCAATGATGGCTGAAGCAGGGAGTAAGGAATGATCTCGGAGCCTCAAAAAATACAGGGTGAAGAGAGGTGAAGAGTAGTGAAGAGTGCATAGCCACTCTTCACCCGTGCAAACCTCTTATATACAGTTGGTTATGTCGTATTTGTGAAGAGTGAAGAGTGTTTTTGAAAGTAGCTCTCTATTCATCAAACTCCTTAGGAAAATGTGAGAAATTGGGCAAAAAGTCCTTAGGAAAATGTGAGAGATTGCCGCAAAACTCCTTCGAAAAATGTGAGTATTTAACATAAAACTCCTTTGCAAAATGTGATAAATATATTTAAAACTCCTTCGAAATATGTGATTTTTCTTGCTTAATACCATGATTTTTAGTACTTTTGCAAAAAACAAATAAAAAGCGTATGGAAAGACTTCTAATTCACCAATTGTTAAAATGGAAAGAAAGCACCCATCGAAAACCGCTTGTCTTAGAAGGAGCAAGACAGGTAGGCAAAACCTGGTTGTTAAGAGAATTCGGCAAAAAGCATTTCAAAGATGTTTGCTATATCAACTTTGAGCAAAAAGACAGGTTGGAAAGCATCTTTGCGGGCGACCTTTCGCCCCAATTCATCATCGAGCAGCTATCCATCTATCATGGAAAGCCAATCAAACCACAAACCACACTCATCGTATTTGATGAAGTGCAAGAAATGCCTCGTGCCCTTACATCACTAAAGTATTTTTGTGAGGAAGCACCCGAATACGCCATTTGTTGTGCGGGTTCTCTGCTGGGCATAGCATTGCATGAAGGCACATCTTTCCCTGTTGGAAAAACAGACTTTCTGCATCTATACCCTCTAACTTTCAAGGAGTTTCTTCTTGCCAATGGCGAGCAGATGTTAGTTGACTATATACAGCAAGGCAACAGAAACGTAAAAGCTTTCGAACCGCGACTCATTGATTATCTCAAGAGATACATGATAGTAGGAGGAATGCCTGCTGTTGTTAACGAATGGCTTGACACCAAGGATTTTACGAAGGTAGAGAAAATTCAGAAACAACTGATTGCTGCATACCAAAAAGACTTCTCCAAACATGCACCTCATCAAATGGTCGAGAAAATAAGATATGTGTGGAATAGTATCACCTCCCAACTTGCCAAGGAGAACAAAAAGTTTGTCTACGGCTTGGTAAGAGAAGGAGCCAGGGCAAGAGAATATGAGGATGCCATCATGTGGCTATGTGACGCAGGCGAAACTATCCGCACCCACAATGTTAGCAAACCAGACGTTCCAATATCCGCATATGTTGATTTGAAATCATTCAAGGTATTCCTGCTGGATGTTGGCTTGCTGAGAGCCATGAGTGGAGTGTCGCCTAAGGTTATCTTAGACGGCAGCAGAATCTTTGAGGAATTTAAGGGCGCATTGACAGAACAATTTGTCTGTCAGGAGCTTCAGCAATTTTCTGACACCCTCCAAACCAATTATTATTGGACGTCCTCTGCCACCTCGGAAGTGGACTTTATCATCTCAGATGGCCTTGATGTCTATCCATTAGAGGTAAAAGCAGGCGTTACGATGAATGCCAAGAGCCTCAAGCTCTATGTGGAGAAATACTCTCCCAAATGGGCTATCCGTACCAGCCTCTTGCCATACGAGCGTAATGTCGAGGCTAAAACGCTCAATATTCCTCTTTATATGCTCTTTGTTCTCGGTAAGGAGCTGGAGACTGAAGCTAGAATTTGAAAATGCTTAAAAAACAAGCATTTTCCAACATTCCCCCGAAAAATGTGTAACTTTGCACTGTTATTCCCCCGAAAAATGTGGGAGCATCTAGGATGATTCCCTAGAAAAATGTGTAAAAAGGAGCTCCCGTTTTGTTCCTCACTGGGGCGCCAAAGTGTCCTCACTGACGGACTTTGGTGCCCCAGTGAGGAACAAACAACAACTACGAGGTAAGCAACCACTTCCATACTGGTATCACTTCAATCTTCAAGTCCTCCAGTTCTATCGTCTCTTCTTCATCCATCGTAATAACAAAAAGTTTACTTCTTGGATACCTCTTCTGATAAGCATTCAAAGCCCCCAATTCTCGCTCACGAGTAGCAGCATCCTTGATACTATACGACACTTGAAAAGCACATTGATGCTCAAAGAGACAAAAGTCCACCTCCACATTATCATAATAATAGAAGAGATCTTCCCCATACTTCTCATGCAGGTGAATGGCTACCAGATTCTCCAAGAGAGATGTTTCTGGATCAAAGAGGAATAGACTCAGGAAACCATTATCTATAAAGTAATACTTCTGGTTCGACATTCTATCTTGCAATTTTGCGCAAATGTTTTCTATGGAGAAGACCAAGCAAGTGTCCTTGATATATCTCAGATAGTCCACTATCGTCTCTTGCTTTACCTTTCCAGCCACAGTAGAAACCAGATTAGCCAGTCTGTTATAAGACTGTGGCTGCTTTACGCTCTCAGAAAGTTTACGTATCAAAGTCTTCATCGCCAGAGGGTTACGAATTCCGTATCTGGTAATTAAATCTCCAAAGTAAATCTTGTTGTATAGATTGCCCAACCACTCTCGCTTAAACTGATTGTCAACAATCACCAATTCTGGCAAACCGCCAATATGAAAATACTCAAGAAAAGCCCTCTTGAGGTCAGAATTTTGCAGATACTCCCACTGCGCAGGCAAGGAGAAATGCTGGGCTGTCAAGTATTCCTGAAAGGAGAAAGGAAAGACGGGTTGCACCATATATCTGCCACCAAGCGTAGTAGAAATCTCGCTACTCAGCATCTTGGCGTTGCTACCAGTGATATACACTCTATATTTCTGGTCAGCAAGTCTACGTGCAAATTTCTCCCACCCATCAATGATTTGTATCTCGTCAAGCATGAAGATCGGCTGATGCCCATACATCTCCTCGTAAGCCTGCTTGATGGCATCCAGGTCGGAAAGCTGGAGATTTTCCAATCGGTCGTCCTCAAAATTGAAGTAAAGGATTTCCTCTGGCAGATGTCCCAGAGCTATCATCTCTTGGGCACGCTGATATAGCAAGTAAGACTTACCGGCTCTTCTTAGTCCTACCAGCACATAGTTAGAATGAGATTCGAAGCTGATGTTTCTTTTCACCATCTCCACATTCTGAATCATTCTTTGGTTCTCCGCTATCAGCAGTTTTGCTATTCTCTTGTCCATATCTTCCGTTTTATGTTAATCTGGGTGCAAAGATACAACATTTTCCTTTATAAAGGAAGAAAAATCATAAGATATTTCCTTTATAGGGGAAACTTTTCCCGAAAAACTTTCCCCTATAAAGGAAACTTTCTTTAAACTCCTTCGGAAAATGTGAGGATTTGTCGAAAACTAGAATATGGAACGGGCGACGGTTTTTAAATGAACTGTCGCCCGTTTCTTTACATTTTATAAGAAAAAGTGCATAAAAACTGGATTTTTATAACAAAATGTAGGGCGAAGTGCAACTTTTTCTGAAAAAAGTTTGGTGGTTTCCTAAATAATGCTTAATTTTGCACCCGATTAAAAATATTCTTTAAAATTAAGTAAGTTTTAGACTTACAGACCCTTATATAATATAAGGTATAAAAAGCGAACTCCTCTACCTCGGGGCAAGAGGAGGGGGCAAAAAGATGATGATAACTCCTTGTGAGTGATCATATAAGAAAAGCTGAGAGAAAGAAATTATAAACATTATATATTCATTTATTTAAAACGAGAGAGATTTATGGAAAAAAGACTCATGACAGTAGTTGCAGGTCTTGCTCTCAGTACGAGCATGGCTTTTGCACAAAGTCAAATCTCTGGTCACGTGACCTCTTCTGAGGACGGAAGCCCAGTTATCGGTGCTTCTATCAAGGTTGCAGGCACTAACACAGGTACAGTTACCGACATTGATGGTAACTTCTCATTGAACGCTCCTGCCGGAGCTAAGCTGGAAATCACATACATCGGTATGAATCCTGCTCATGTTAAGGCAGGCAATAACATGAAGATTGTTCTTGATCCAGACGAGCATAGCCTTGATGAGGTGATGGTCGTAGCCTTCGGTACTCAGAAGCGTTCAGCTTTCACGGGATCTGCTGCGGTAGTAGGTGCTGGCGAAATTGGTAAGGCTCAGGTTTCTAACCCAGTTGAGTCTTTGAAGGGTAAGGTTGCCGGTGTACAGATGACTCAGGTTTCTGGTCGTCCAGGCGAGAGCTCAAAGATTCGTATTCGTGGTATCGGTACTATCAATGCTAGTACAGACCCATTGATTGTTGTTGATGGTGTGCCTTATGACGGTGATATGAACACTATCAACCCAGACGATGTTGAGAGCCTTACTGTATTGAAGGATGCTGCTTCTTCTGCTCTTTATGGTGCACGTGGTGCCAATGGTGTTGTGATGATTACAACCAAGACTGGTAAGACAGGTTCTTCTTCTATTACATTCGATGCTAAGTGGGGTTCTAACTCTCGCGCAGTGCCAGATTACAAGTATATCAACAATGCTGCTGGTTACTACGAGACTTGGTACACTGCATTGAACAATTATGCTTTGAATACTTTGAAGTATGATGCAAATAATGCAAACCTTTGGGCTAACAAGAACCTGACTGCAGACAATGCTTTCGGTTTGGGTATGAGCGTATTCCAGGCTCCTGCAGGTGAGGTGCTGATTGGTACCAACGGTAAGTTGAACCCTAATGCTACTATGGGTCGGGTAGTATCTAACAATGGTCAGCAGTATTATGTTACAGCTGATGATTGGGTAGATGCCATGTTCCGTAACAGCCTCCGCCAGGAGTATAACATCTCTGCACAGGGTGCTAATGAGAAGGGTAACTTCATGCTCTCTTTCAACTACTTGAACAATGAGGGTATTACCTTCGGTTCTGGTTTCGAGCGTTATTCTGCTCGTTTGAAGTCAGAGTACAAGATCAAGGATTGGTTGAAGGTTGGTGCTAATGTCAACTTCGCTCACTATGCCAACAATCAGTCAGGTGTGGGTGATGAGGGTTCATCTGGTTCATCTGGCAACGTGTTCGCATTCGTAGCAATGGCTCCTATCTATCCTCTTTATATCCGCGACGCTCAGGGCAACATCATGATGCACGAGGCTAGTGGTACAAAGTTGTATGACTATGGTGATGCTTCTATCAATGGTCAGAAGCGTGCTTATGTTGCACAGTCTAACCCTCTTGCTGCTAATCAGCTTGACAAGTATAAGATAGAAGGAAACAACTTCAACATGCAGGGTACCGTTGAGGTTCGCTTGCCTTTGGATGTTACCTTCACATCTATCAACAATGCTTATGTTGATGAGTATCGTACAACAAGTACAACCAACCCTTACTTCGGTCAGTATGCATCATCTAATGGTATGGTTTACAAGTATCATGAAAGATACTTCAACTATAACCTGCAGCAGCGTTTGAACTGGGCTCATGAGTTCGGTGAGCACTCTGTAGCTTTGATGCTCGGTCATGAGTACTACAACCAGAGCTATGCTTACCTCTATGGTAGCAAGAGCAATCAGTATAGCCCTTCTAACGATGAGTTGGCTGGTGCTGTGTTGTTGAAGAATACTAACTCCTATACCCGTGAGTATAACAACGAGGGTTACTTCGGTCGTGTACAGTACGACTACAATGACCGCTATTTCTTCGATGCATCTCTCCGTCGCGATGCTTCTTCACGCTTCGCAAAGGAGAACCGTTGGGGTACCTTCTATTCTTTGGGTGCTTCTTGGGTAATCAACAAGGAGAAGTTCTTCAATGTAGATTGGGTTGATGACTTGAAGCTGAAGGTAAGCTATGGTCAGGTAGGTAACGACAATATCGAGAGTCTTTCTTTGGGTTACTATCACTATACTACCAACTACGATATCGTGAACTCTAATGGTTCTGTATCTCTGGTTCCTGTAGGCCGTTATGGTAACAGAAAGATTACCTGGGAGACAACTGGTGAGTTCAACGTAGGTGTTGACTTCGGATTGTTCAAGAACCGTTTGAGCGGTACTTTCGAGTTCTATTCTCGTAAGACTACTGATATGCTCTTCAACTTCTCATTGCCACAGTCATTCGGTTACACCGGTTACTATGACAACGTGGGTGATATGATCAACAATGGTCTTGAGTTGACCTTGAACGGTGACATCATCCGTACAAGAGACTTCGTTTGGAGTGCCAATATGAATATCACTTACAACCACAACTACGTAAGCTATTTGCCAGATGCAAAGAAGACTTTGACAGTTGATGGTGTTCAGGGTTATACTAACGGTGGTTACTTCATCGGTGAGGGTGAGCCTATGTACAATTACTACCTCCACAAGTATGCTGGTGTAGATCACGAGACAGGTGAGGCTCTCTATTACAAGAATGTGAAGGATGAGAACGGTAATGTTACCGGTCTGACCACAACCAAGAACTCTTCAGAGTCTGATTACTACTTGTGTGGTACAGCTTTGGCAGACGTATTTGGTGGTTTCGGAACAAGCGTATCCTACAAGGGCTTCGACTTCTCTGTAGATTTCATGTATCAGATTGGCGGTCAGATTTACGATAACGACTATGCTAGTGCGATGAACGCAAACGGTAAGTCTATGCGTGGTATGGCTCTCCACGAGGATATCCTGAAGGCTTGGACTCCTGAGAACAAGAACAGCAATATCCCACGTCTGCAGTATGGTGATACATATATGGCTTCTCAGTCAGACCGTTTCTTGACAAACGCTTCTTACCTGAGTCTCCAGAACATCAACTTGGGTTATACATTCCCTAAGGCATGGATCAGCAAGCTCAACTTGAGCAACTTGCGCATCTACGCTCAGGCTAACAACGTATGGGTATGGTCAAAGCGTCAGGGTCTCGACCCACGTACCAGCTTGACAGCTGCCAACGCTTCTTACTATCCAGGCGTACGTACCATCACTGGTGGTATCACACTTACATTCTAAACTTATATAATATAGGAATACAATTATGATTAAGATAAAGAATTCAATCTTAGGTGTAGGTTTGGCCTTTGCAAGTCTTACTACATTCACTGGATGTATCGACGAGACCCAGCCTACCGATATTGCAACATCTGAGCAGGTTAGCCAGTCTGCTGCAGCCGTAGAAGGATTGGTGATGGCAATGCCAGCGTTCTTCAACAACTTGAACGAGACATTCTATACACCAAACAACTACCACTTCAACTTCGGTTACGGATCAATGATCCGTATCCGTGCCACATTGACTGAGCCTTTCGTAACAGCAGGCTCTGGTTACGACTGGTTCGCTCCATGGGCAGAGAATGAAGGTCTTAGCCAGGATGCTGTCCGTTCAAACTTCGTCTGGACATACTACTACAAGTTCATCCAGACAGCCAATAACGTTCTCTCTACTATCAATGAGGAGACTGCTACTGATGAGCAGAAGGGTTACATTGCAGCTGCCAAGGCTTTCCGTGCGCTCGCTTATCTCGACCTCGGTCGTATGTACGAGTACTTGCCAACAGATGTTACAAAGGGTGTAAATGCCGATGGTAATGATGTTACTGGCTTGACTGTGCCTATCGTGAAGGAGGGTATGGCTGAGGCTGATGCACGTAACAATCCTCGTGTTAAGAAGGAGGACTTGATCAAATTCATCAAGGAGGATTTGGAGTATGCTGAGCAGAATATCGGTAAGCTCACAAAGACAGAGAAGACTTTGCCTCACTTGGACTGCGTATATGGTCTGGAGGCTCGTCTCTATATGTGGGAAGGCGATTATGCCAAGGCTCAGGCTGCAGCAGATAATGCTATCAAGGCTTCTTCTGTACAGCCTATGACTCAGGCTCAGTGCCTGAACACCACTACAGGTTTCAACAACCTGGCAGACTTCATGTGGGGCTCTCAGCAGACATCAGAGGATGTTGTAGTTTCTACAGGTATCGTCAACTGGATATCATTTATGTGTAACGAGCAGACCTTCGGTTATTGCGGTGCAGGTACTGGTGACTATATCAGAATTGATACATTGGCTTATAATCGTCTGAATGATACCGACTTCCGTAAGTTGGAGTGGGTAGCACCAGCGGGTTCTCCAATCGCAAACAAGGTTTCATTTGTCAATAAGACTTATGGTGCTTCAATGCCTCCTATGGCATCTGTCAAGTTCCGTCCTAACCAGGGTGAGATGGATGCTCCATCTGTTGCAGCTGCTACAGCATTCCCTGTAATGCGTGTTGAGGAGATGTACTATATCCGCATGGAGGCAGCAGCACAGCAGGATGCAGCAAAAGGTAAGGAACTCTTGGAGTTATTCATGAAGACTCGTGACCCTAAATATACTTGCAAGGCAACAAGCAAGGAGGATATCATCAAGGAAATCTACTTCCAGAAGTGTATCGACCTTTGGGGTGAGGGTATCACATTCTTCGATATGAAGCGTTTGAACTACTCTTTGACTCGTGGTTATCATGGCACAAACCATTCTGTAGGTACTCGCATCAATACAAATGGCCGCCCTGCTACAACCAACTTCCTTTTCTATCGTACAGAGGCAGAGAACAATACAGCTCTTAAGGGATGGAACAACCCAGACCCATCTGGTAAGTATCCACTTTGGACAGAGTAATAACACGAATCGTTATATAAAAGATTAAAAAAGTTATGAACAAGTTTTTTAAATATACATTTATAGCACTGCTCGGTGTTCTTACCCTCGGTTTGAGCTCTTGTACAGATGAATATGAATATACTCCAACTTCTAAGACAGAGTTGGGTGGTAATGCTTTCCTGGTAAGTGAAGGCTCTACAGCTAAATCTTTCTTGCCAACTGCAGAGCAGAGCTTTACATTCAAGGTGTCTCGTGTAGATTCTACAGAGGCTCAGACAGTAGGTCTGTCTAGTAGCAATGAGAAGTTTACCGTTCCTGCAACCGTTTCATTTGCTGCTGGTCAGAAGACTGCAGAGGTAAAGGTTTCTTTTGATATCGCAACAGGTACATCAGAGAAAACTCGTATCGCCATCACTGATGCAGAGAAGTATTACTATGCTGCAACCGTACTTGATTATACCATCACCCGTTATCAGTCTTACACTGGTACATACGTAGCTAATGGTCTTGGTTTCCAAATCCAGACTCCTTGCTATATGATTGGTGCTGGTAAGTTTATGGTTCCTGCTGATCCTGCGAACGGATATGAGTATGATATAGTATTCTCTATCGATAAGGACAATAATGTAATCGTAGCTCCACAGCCAGCTTGGAATCATCCTTCTTATGGCGCAGTTTATGTAATCGGTAACGCCGAAGGTGATGCTGCTGCTGATGGCTCTGGTTCTGGTGTTGCTGGTACTTATGATCCTGAAACTGGCGTGGTAACTATGGCTATGTATAATTTCATACCTAATACCGGTTCTTTCGGAACATTTGACGATGTCTTTGTATTTGACGAGAAGCCAGCTCTTTAAAATAATATAACAAGAAAGCCGGATGGGGCAGTACCCATCTGGCTTTTTTCATTTTTTTGCCTATGAAAAGATATTTTACTTTAGCTTTAGTAGCGTCTCTCTTTCTCTGCGGTGTTGAGGCCAGAGAGAGAACGATGGATGAGAAGCAAGCCATTGCTTCTTCTGTGTTGACAATGCAGTCACAGACTCGTGGTAAGGCAGAACTGACGCTCAGACTCTTGCAGGCTTCTGATACCTATACAGTATTGGGAGACGACAGCCGCTTTGTAGTTGTAAGCAATGATGATGCTTTCGATGCCGTGATCGGTTATGCAGACTCTCCTTTCGATGCTTCTGCCAATAGTTCTCTGGCATGGTATCTTCGTGCTGCATCTGAATCCATGAAGGCTGATTTGCAGAAAGGCTCTGCCGTAACAAGAGCTTTGGTGATTCCTTCGGGCGATTTCAAGGAGGCGGTAGAACCTCTCTGCAAGACGCTCTGGGCGCAGGATAAACCATTCAATAATCTTTGTCCTACCAATTCTAAAAACAAGGCTTATCCTTCGGGATGCGTGGCTACGGCTTTATCCCAAATCATGTATTATCACAAGTATCCTGTAAGGGGAAAGGGCAGTCATCAGTATAGCTTTACACCAGCCGTGGGAGATGGTAGATTGCTGAGTTGTGATTTCGCAAACACCACTTTCGACTGGGAGAATATGCTGGAGGATTATGCAAGCCATAAAGATTATACGGAGGAGCAGGGAAAAGCCGTGGCAACCCTGATGGCTGCAGTAGGTGTTTCCGTAGATATGCAATATACTGAGTCCGGTTCTGGTGCCATGTCAAGGGAAGCACGTTATGGTTTGATCAATTACTTCTGCTATAATGAGAATATCAACTGGCTGAATCGTTCTTTCTATTCGGCTGCCGAATGGATGAAGTATATCTATACGGAATTGAATCAGAACCGTCCTATCTATTATACGGGTGATGATGAAAGAAATGGCGGTCATGCCTTCGTGCTTGATGGATATGACACGCAGGGCATGGTTCACATCAACTGGGGATGGGGACCAAAAGGCGGAAATGGTTACTTCGACATAGCTCTCCTGAATCCTACAGGATTTCAGTTCAGCGAAGGTCAGGATATGCTGATAGGCATTTCTCCTACTACCTGTCTGCAATATGAATCCCGTTTTTATGCTGATGAAGGATTGAAAGCCAGCAAGGTGGCTTCCTTGCTGAATGTGCAGCCGGGTAAGATCTATAATCAGACGGGTGATAACATCTCTGGTGATATCGCTGTGATTCTGGAATCTTCTGATGGTGTAAAGAATGTAATTCAATCTGCTCATGTAGATAAGGCGATTACCTATTATTATGTGAATAGCGGTAGTGATGCTGTGAAAGTTGGAGGTGTGCTGAAATTGCCTTCTACCTTGAAGGATGGTGATTACAGAGTGTATGTTGCCTCTAAGTGTGACAAGGATACTGACTGGCGTCTGATTCGTACTCCAGAGGGAACTGCCAACAGTTATATGCTTACCATAGCTGATGGCAAACTGGCTTCTGTAGGCGAGGGCATTGCGGATGATTCGTGGACAACTACCGGCATTACTCCTATACATGCTATTCCAGCCAAGTTTCGTTCTACCAAGACATTCAATATCAATGGTCAGCAGGTTGATTCCAGCTATCACGGTATCGTTATCAAGGATGGAAAGAAAGTGATGCAATAGGTCTTTAAGAAAAATGATGCATAGGTCTTTTCAAGAGATACGTCATACAATACATATATAATAAGGTGTATCCTTCTTGCCCCATATATCGGGCAAGCGAGGATACACCTTTTTCTTTTTATCTCCCTCACCCTCAAACATTTTCCAATAATTCCTTGCATCTTTCAGAAGAAAAACGTATCTTTGCAGAAGATTAGCTGCGCTCGGCAATTTGTAAGCAAGCTTACATTGCTCTCGCTGGCATAATCTTTGCAGCAAGAAAGTTGAATCATTAAAAAAGGAGGCAAATATGACAGAGCTAAGAGATAGATACATACGTTTTGACTGGGCTATCAAGCGTTTGCTTCGCCAGAAGGCGAACTTTGGGGTGCTTGAGGGCTTCCTGACTGTGTTTCTGAATGAACCTATCAAGATTGTTGATATTTTGGAAAGCGAAGGTAACCAGCAACAGGCTAATGATAAGTTCAACAGGGTAGATATCAAGGCGAAAAACAGCAAGGGAGAAATCATTATCGTCGAGATACAGAACACAAGTGAACTGTATTACCTGGAGCGTGTGCTCTATGGAGTAGCCAAAGCCATTACAGAGC
>NZ_QSQJ01000005.1:105918-126627 GCF_003436715.1 Prevotella sp. TF12-30
GCTCTATGGAGTAGCCAAAGCCATTACAGAGCATATCAATCTGGGAAATACATACAAAGAGGTGAAGAAAGTATATTCCATCAGCATTCTGTACTTTGATCTGGGAAAGGGATCAGACTACATCTATGTGGGACAGAACAATTTCGTGGGCTTGCATACCCAAGACCATCTTGTTATCAGCACCAAGGAGAAAGATACGATAGTAAGGAAATCGCCTTCAGAGATATTCCCAACTTATATTCTAGTTCGAGTTAATGAATTCAATAAGGTAGCTAAATCACCATTGGAAGAATGGGTTGAATACCTGAAAAATGGAGTCATCTCGCCAGACACCCAGGCACCAGGTCTGCAGGAAGCTCGTGAGAAACTGAAATACTATTCCATGTCGGATGCAGAACGTTATGCATACGATGAACATATCAATGCCATCATGATTCAAAATGATGTTTTGGGAAATGCAAGATTGGAAGGTATGGAAGAAGGCAAAGCTGAAGGTCGTGCTGAAGGCCGTGCTGAAGGTCGTGCTGAAGAGAAAAATAACATTGCCCGCAAAATGCTGGCTAATGGATTGAGCATAGAGCAGATTGCTTTAATTACTGGTTTGACAGAGCAGGAAATTAAAGGACTATAATATAATAAGGTGTATCCTTCTTGCCCCATACATCGGGCAAGCGGGGATACACCTTTTTCTTTTTATCTCCCTCACTCTCAAACATTTTCCAATAATTCCTTGCATCTTTCAGAAGGAAAGCGTATCTTTGCATATGAGAAGCTGCACTCTTTTTTATATTACGTCCAAGAAAGTGTTTTTTATAACCCCAAATTATGTTATGCAAACAAGTCATCCCCTGTTACTTGTCTTGTTATTTTTCTTGCATACATATTATTATATAGTCCGTATGGAGTGATGAAGGTAGGGATGAGGGTCTTGTTAGTCTTGGTCACTTTCTTGAATATGTTAAGGCGGTGCATGAGATGGGCATCATATGCCTTGTTGATTTCATATTCTCCCTGACAGTATTTCATCTCGCAGATGGAAATGGACTTGTCGGAGCGGTCTATCAATAAGTCTATCTGGGCACCTTGTTTCAAATCCTCATCGGCATCCTCGTCTGCCAATGTCTTGCTGGTAGGGCGATACGACCAAGCGCATGGGATGTTGATGCAACCATCTATGCCAAGGGCTTTTACAATATTGTTGATGTGATGAAGGCAAGTTATCTCGAAGGCATGGCCACACCATGAGGCATACTCGCTGGTTGATTGCATCTTGATCCAGTAGTCGTCAAAGAATGTACCTTTGTTGTGCATGAATTTGAAGTAGAACAATGTGAATGGGTCTATCAGTTGATACATACATTCCTTTTTGGTCTTTCCAAAAGGATTGTAACTGCGGATGAAGTCGCACTGCTCCAGTTCCTTTAGCATGCTCGTAAACCTACCGTTGTTGGGAAGATGCGTAGCATCCAAGAGTTCTTGTCTCGTCATGCCTTTGCCCTTATCTTTCAGTGCCGTTACGATTGCTTGGTAATTGTCTGCTTTCTTGAATAAAGATTTGAAGAGACGTTCGAATTCTTCTGTCAGTTCGCCACCACGTGTAAAGCATAGTTGCTGGATATTTTGTGCCACGCTCTTGTCGCTTTCAAAGAGGGAGAGATAATAGGCAATTCCACCTACAGCCATGAAGCATTCGATGATTTCTGGTCGCTCATAATTGAATCCCTGTGCCTTGAAATAGTCTTCTACTTCTCTCAGGCAGAAAGGTGAGAGAAGGATATTGTGCGTAACACGATTGTGGAGACCGCCATGAGAGTTGATGACATTGTCTATCATCCAGGTAGTGGCACTTCCGCAGGTTATCAACTTGATGTCGTTGCGATAGAAAGCCCAGTCGTTCCAGAAGTGCTCCAAGACACTGATGAAGTGAGAGGAACGAGTGTCAAACCATGGAAGTTCATCGAAGAAGATGACCTTCGCGCCTTCCGGCATATTTTCTATAGCCTTTTGTAATAATCTGAAGGCTTCTTCCCAGTCTTTAGGCATTGTATCCACATTCATTTGCTCAAGGAGGGCAAAGCCAAAATTGGTGAGTTGTTCCTTGGTAGAGACATTGTCTTTGCCTGTAACTCGGAAGGTAAAACGTCCCTCAAACATTTCCTTGATGAGAAATGTTTTACCTACACGTCGTCTGCCGTATATGGCAATAAACTCCGATTTACGACTAGAGATGTAGTTCTCCAGCTTGGATATCTCTTGTTCTCTTCCGATGATGTTCTCTTTCATATCAGTCTTTTTTTGCTTAAAACTGTCGCAAAGTTACAAAAAAAATGAGATTACGACAACTTTTTAGCGAGAAAAGTGTCGCAATCTCATAAAAAATCTGAGATTACGACACTTTATCATTACTTTCCTGCGGGTTCTACTATTACTTATCTACTGTAGAAGATACATAGTTCTGGAAATACTTGAGGCAGGTATTGCGCCATTCCTTGGCGTTTTCCAATTGTACATTGAGTAATGAATCGGTATGTTGCCATTCCTGTTCATGCCCCTTCATATACTGTTTGGCTGAGGTGTGCCAGAAGTCGCGATATACTTCAACCATCGCTACACCCATGTTGTACTTCATGCAGAGCTCCTGCCAGAGGGTGCTTCCTGATTTCATTTTGTAATTCCAAGCTACATGATGGAACCATAGGAGATATTCTTCTGGGCAAGTCTCGATGTTGTCATACAGACTGCGATATGGCTCCGGATACTGACCTACGGCATCTGTACCTTTGGATGAGCGGTCGAAACCGATACCCTTGGCATCTGCCTTGTGATAATAAACAGGGCACCACTCCAATGGATAGCTGGCGATGAAACCATCCGGTTCCGGACCGTAGTGGTGATCGAACTTGAAGATATGGTGTAAGCCCAATGGCATCATATAGTTGACGCAAGCCTCACGTGAGGTCATCATCATCATCTCCACAGGTTTGGTGAACTTCTCGTCCTGGTTTTCGTAGGTTTGTACGAGCCATTCATGAGCAATCTCTTCGGCGCTGAGCGAAGGATTCCATGCCAGGCGACCGAAGGCATACCAGTTTGCCTGTGAGAAAGGATGACCGCACCAGTTGGCATCATCACCGATATTGGCTACACCTGAGATTCCAACCAGTTTGCTTGGATTGACGAATCCGAAGAATTCCTTCCACATCGGGGCGAGATAGGTGAGGTGTTTAGACTGTCCGAGATATTCCTGGGTAATCTGAAGTTCTGCTATCTGAGGTGTCTGTTTGATGTTGTCGAAGATAGGAGCGTATGGTTCACGAGGCTGGAAGTCGAGCGGACCGTTCTTTGACTGGAGAATTACATTGTCACGGAACTTTCCATCCATCCCTTTGAATTCGCTGACAGCTTGCTTTACACGGTCTTCTCCCTTATGGTTAGCACCATATACAAAGCTTCGCCACATGATAATGCCACCGTATGGCTTCACGGCATCGGCAAGCATGTTGGCTCCCTCGGCATGAGTGCGGTGGTAATCGCCAGGACCAGGTTGTCCTTCAGAATTAGCTTTTACTAGGAATCCGCCAAAGTCTGGAATGGCAGCATAAATCTCCTTTGCTTTCTTCTTCCACCACTGTTGTACCTTTTTATCCAATGGGTCTGCAGTCTTGGTATAGCCCAATGCCATAGGAGAAGCAAAGTTGATGCTGAGATACACTCGGATGCCGTATGGACGCAGGATGTTGGCGATGACCTTCACCTTATTAATATATTCTGCCGTCATCATCTTTGGCGATGCATTTACATTGTTCAGTACACTTCCGTTGATGCCGAGCGATGCGTTGGCACGGGCATAGGTGATGAGACGGTCGTGAAGACTCTTGCTGATGCTGCCACCCTTGCCGTTTTTGCCGAGTTTGATTTCTTCCCATTTGAAGATGCTCTTGCCGGCATAGCCACGTTCGATGCTGCCATCGAGATTATCCCAATGGTTGAGGATGCGGAGACCCACTTGTGGTTTCTCGGTTTCATCTATAGCTTTACTGAAGTTCTGTTGATTGCCGCTACCTGTGTTGTAGGCATCGGTGTTCTGAAGTCGAATCAGCTCGTAGGCACCATAGAGCAAACCGATAGGATTGCTGGCGGTGATGGTTGCTTCGTATTGAATGTTGTCGCCTTGCTGTGCAGGACGGGCATAGAGGTGATAACCCTCGCCAAGATTCAGCGTCTTGTCTATCTTCAATTCTACATTCTTGCCACGCCAGTTGTTCTCCAACTCCTGCTTGGCAATCTTGGCTGTTGCATCATCAGGCAACTGTGAGATGACTTGGCATGAGTTGGCATACTGCTTTCCTAGCCATAACTGTGAGCCATCACTCTGTGCAGAAACATGGAGTGATGTAAGTACCGTAAATAAAAAAATAAGGTATTTCTTCATATCTTTGCAGATCGTTAGTTTGTATTATTATTGTTTCTGCTGCAAAGATACGAAAAAATACCTTATTTTCTTTTATTTGTTGTTTATTTCTCATTTCTCTTTGTTTCAGCATATTCACTTGGTGAAATGCCATAGTGCTTCTTGAACACTGTAGAGAAGTGAGTCTGGTTGCAAAATCCTACGGAATAAGCTACTTGCGTGATGTTGATCTGCCCTTCTTCAATAAGACGTGCAGCTTGTTCTAATCGTAAGTTACGGATGAATTCACCGGCAGAGACACCTGCTATTTCTTTCAGCTTACGGTGCAGTTGGGCACGGCTGATGCCTACATTTTCTGTCAGTTTCTCAACGTTGAGGTCAGGGTCGGCGAGGTGCTCGTTCATATATTTCATCACTCTTTCCATGAGAGCGTCGTTATTGCCCTTTACCTTTATCTGCTCAATCTTAGCCTTCTGTCCCTGCGCACCGCTGTATTTGCCACGGATGCGTCGGACATTATCTACCAGATTGTCGATGAGAATATGCAGCTCTTCCATATTGAAAGGTTTAGCCAGGAAGGCATCGGCACCTTTGCGCAATCCCTCTAGTCGATTCTCTACCTCGCTCTTGGAGGTGAGCAGGATGACTGGAATATCGCTTACGTTAGAGTTGCCTTTAATCTTCTTGAGCATGGTAATACCATCCATTTCCGGCATCATCACATCGCTTATCACGAGATCATATTTGCCGGTGAGCAACATCTTGAGACCTTCCTTGCCGTTGCTGGCATGTTCAAATCGGTACCAGTCGCTCAGTTCGGTCTTGATATAATGGGCAATCTCAGCATCGTCATCTACTATCAGGATATTGAAATTGCGGTTGGCTTGCGTTCTTTTACCGGTGGATTCGATGCTTCTGTCCTCTTCCTCGTTGAGAATCTCTTCTGGCTTCAGATGTTCCTTGCCCAGCGGAATGGTTACCTCGAAGCAGGAACCCTTGATGCCATCGGTGCGGTTGTATGCCTTGATCTTGCCTCCGTGCATCTCTACGAATGCCTTGCAGAGGTTCAGTCCTATGCCGGTGCCTTCGATGTGAAGGTCGCTGCTGTTGTTGCCCTGGTAGAACCGGTCAAAGAGTCGGTCGGTCTTCTCTTCCTTCAGTCCGATGCCGGTATCCTGTACCTTGATGATGGCATTCTTCTCGTCCTTGCCCATGATGAGGGTGATGGTGCCGCCATTGAAGGTATATTTCATGGCGTTGGAGAGCAGGTTGGAAATCACCTTGTCGAAGTTGATGCGGTCTATCCATACAGGCAACTTGCCATTGGCATCGTTGAGGCTCGCATCTTCCTGGAGCGAGAGTGCGATGTTGCGCTCTTCTGCATTGAAACGGTAGAGCGATATGATGCCGTTCAGGAATTCCCTGAGCTGGGTTTTCTGACAGTGCAGATGCATCTGGTTTTTGTCTATCTTTCGCTCGTCGAGTATCTGGTTTACCAGAAGCAGCAGGCGCTGGGCGTTGCGGTCGATGGTATCGATATCCTGTTTGCTTTCGGCATCCGTGATTCTTGTCTTCAGCTTGTTGAGGGGTCCCATAATCAGTGTCAACGGTGAACGGATGTCGTGGGTGGCATTGATGAGGAACTGCATCTTGGTTTCCTCCAGGTCTTCCTTGCGATGGCGCTCATATCGGTAGATGATATACAGGATGATGCCTGCTGCTGTCAGGAAATAGAGGAGAAATGCCCAGGTGGAAGCATACCAAGGGTCGCACACCTTGATGTGGATGATGGTAGACTTCTTGGAGAAGTTGCCATTGCTCATGGCTCTTACCTCCAGGGTGTAGCTGCCCGGTTTCAACTTGTTGAATGATACTGCGTTGGAGCCTTCGTTGGTGCTGTTCCATTTTCCCTCGTTGATACGATATTGGAAGCTGATGTTGTCGGTGTTCCTGTAGTTGAGCAGCGAGAACTCCAGCGTGAACGAATTCTCCTCGTATGGTATAGTGAACTCATCCGTCAGACAGTTGATTGGCTTGCCGTCGATGATAAAGTTGGTGAGGTGTACATCTCCCAGTTCCATCTTCTTGGCTCTCACTCTTCCTGGGTAGAAGGTGGTGATGCCGTTGCTTGTTCCGAAGGCGATGAGGTCGCTGGCGGTATGCATGGAGGAACCCAGCACGTATTCACGGGTGGTGAGTCCGTTGCCATTGATGTGCCCGATAAACTGTCTGTTCTTTTGGTCATACTGCCAGATGCCCATGGTGGTGCTTATCCACAAGTCGCCCTGATGGTCTTTGATGATGCTGCACACCTGCTTTCCCTTCAGAACTTCGGCGTGAGGGAAAGCAAGGGGCTTGTTGTTCTTTCGGTCGAAAAGATAGAGTCCTTCTTCCGTTCCGATAATCATATTGCCGTTCTTTCCTTCGCAGATGCCATTCGCCTGTCTGTCTTTCAGAATGTTATTCCATCCGAAGTCCTTGAAGCAGAGTGTCTTCGTGTTGAGGCAGGAAACGCCATTTGAAGTACCTATCCACAGATGACTGGTATGGTCGAATGCCATGCTGCGCACCCAGTCGTTGCAGAGGAATCCCTTGTTTCCTCTCTGTCGCATATTGAGCACGGTAACCTTTCCGCTTTCCACATTATATATATATAGGCCCTTACTATATACTGAGATATAGAGATTGCCCTGATTGTCATCTGTCATGCAGTAGATACCTGCGCTGGTAAAGGTGAGCTTTTCCTGATAGGCTCCCGTATGCGGATTGTAGCTGTAGAGCGCACTTCCGTTGCTGATCCAGTATGCACCCCGGCGGTCTTTGTAGATGATGCAGGTGCCTGCTGGCGAGGTAGGGTGGGCGATAATCTTTCCTGAAGCATCAAAACAGAATACGCCACTGTTTTGCACCGTACACCATGTTTCGCCATTCTCGCCAGGGGCGATGGAAGAAACGCTGCTGCCGATGATGTAGTTCTGTGCCGAGAAACTCCAGCTGCTGAAGGCTTGCTGGCGCTGGTTGAGCAGATAGAGACCTTTCTTGTAACAGCCTATCCAGAGATTGTTGTCCTTGTCTTCGATGATATCGTTGACGAAGGCGGTGGAAAGATTGAAATTGCTGTTGCTGTTTTCCAGCTGTTCCACCTTGTTGCTTCCCTTCTTGATAATCAGGGCTCCATGTTCAGAGGTGCTGATATAGAGGTTGCCATCATGGTCGAATGTGGCATTGTTGATGGTTACATGATTCTTGAAAGTACCCAGGTCGTAACCGGCATCGGCTATACGCCCCGTTCGATAGTCATAGTAGATGATGCCATACATGCAGACGATGAGCATGGCTTGCGGGCGATGTTGGATGAATGCCACAGGGGCTCCGTATGGCGATTTGAAGTCTTTGCGCTGCACCTTGCCTTGCTTCTCGATGAATCGGGTGAAGGTTGACAGGTGACTGCTCTGCCAGAGATAGTGGTGCTTGTCTTCGTAGATATGGGTGAAGAATACATCCGAGTCGCGCTCGGCGTATGCTCTTTCCCATCTGATGGTGAATCTGTTGTTTGCCGTTTTTTCTATGCCGTTGTTCTTCACGGAGTAGAGACCGTAACCTGCAGTGCCCAGCAGGATATCGCCGCGATGGCTTTCTACCATCGAATAGATGCGTGGCTTTCTGCCATCAGGAAACTGGAGACGGGAGAAATTGTTCGTCTCATAATTATAGCGCATCAATCCCTTGGCGCAACCAATCCAGAGGTTACCTTTCTTATCTACCAGAAGGTCGGAGATAATATTGTCGGTGATGGAGGTTGTGTCTTCTTCGTTGTGCAGATAGTTGGTAAAGCGGTAGCCGTCGAACTTGCTGAGTCCGTATTCCGTGCCCACCCAGATATAGCCATACTTGTCTTGCACAATACAGTTGATAAGCGAACTGGATAGCTTGCCCGAAGTGAAGAGTTCACCACTGTCGGCCCATACCATAAGCGATAGGGCGATAGCGAAGAGTGCCGTGAGGCAATGTCTGATATGCTTCATATTTTTTGTCCGTTTCTTATTTAAATAGGTTATTATGGCTGCAAAAGTAACAAAAAACAATGGAAGAAACAAATTCTAATGTAACAATATGTTTCGTTTCTTTTTGTTTCTTTATCTTTTTGTGCCATTTTTGTGAGTATGAAACAAATAGAAAAGTAATGGTAACTATAAAATACCTGTTATTTCATAATTTATTAGTAAATTTGCATCGTCAACAACAATAGAAACATTAAAGGCATCATAATAACAATGAATAAACAAGCTATAAAAATCTTATCTTTGGCACTCGTGTTGGCAGCGTCAAGTTCTGTAGCTTTTGCCCAGAAGGTGTGGAAAGGCTCTTGGGCTACTGCAGTGGAATGGACTGGCAAAGGAGATATGCCTAAGGAAAGCTTGAGCAACCGCTCTTGCCGACAGGTGGTTCATGTTTCCTTTGGCGGAGAGGAACTCAGAGTGAAGCTCAGCAATGAGCAGAGCAAGGAACCGGTGGAAATCAAATCGGTGTATATTGCAGATACAGATGTTCCTAGTAACTGGGGAATTCAGACCAAGACGGTGAAGTATCTTAAATTCAGAGGTAAGAAGAATGTGACCATTGCTCCTGGAAAGGCTATCTTCTCTGATGATTTGAAGTATGCCTTGAAGAGTGGTCAACGCCTTACGATTACCATCGATTATGGCAAGCAGACTCCTGTGAATGCAACTTCTCATCGTGGTTCACGTACCACATCTTATATTGTTAGTAATGTGAAGGGCAAGGCGGTGAAGCCAACGGATGTTGCTTTCGATAAGCAGGAGAAGGCTGACCACTGGTATAATCTTTCAGCCATTGATGTGAAGACCGATAAGACTACCCCTGTGGTGGCTATCCTCGGAAACTCTATTACCGATGGCCGTGGAAGTACCACCAACCATCAGAACCGATGGACCGATTTCCTCTCGGATGCCCTGAATGCAGAGAAGCCATACGGTGTATTGAATCTCGGTATCGGTGGCAACTGCGTGGTGCAAGGCGGATTGAGCGAACCAGCTATGAAGCGTTTCGACCGTGACATCCTGGGACAGACAGGTGTGGATAAGCTCATTATCTTCGAAGGAACCAACGATATCGGTTGCTGCGGAGGAAATTATGAACATGTAACAGATACCCTGATTGCCTGCTACAAGGTACTGATAGCAAAAGCCAAGGCTAAAGGCATCAAGGTGTATGGCGGAACCATTACCCCAACTAAGGGCAACGGATGGTATTCCTTCTGGCATGAGGCAATGCGCCAAACCGTGAACGAATGGATAAGAAAGAGCGGTGCCTTTGATGATGTCATCGATTTCGATGAATTAACCCGTGACCCGAAAGACCCTCAGCGCCTGAAGGCTGAATATTCAGACGACTGGTTGCATCTCAACCCTAAGGGATATGAAGCTATGGGCAAGTTTGCCGCAGAAAAATTGAAATAAAAGAATAAAGATATGGAAAAGAATTCACAGGAATCCCAGGGATTCTACAAATTGAGTTGGTTGCAGCGCATCGGATTCGGTTCTGGTGACTTGGCACAAAACCTCATCTTCCAGACAACATGTATGTACTTGTTGTTCTTCTATACCGATATCTATGGACTCGATGCAGTTGACGTTTCCGTGATGTTTACGGTAGGAAATGTTGCAAATGTGATTTGGGACCCTATTGTAGGTGCCCTTATAGATAAGCACAATCCTAAGTTGGGTAAGTATCGCTCTTATCTGGTATTCGTAGGAATCCCACTTTCGGGCTTTGCCATCCTCTGCTTCTGGAATGGTTTTGCACCATCCCTGCTCTATGCCTATATCACATACATTGCCATGACATTGCTCTATACATTTATCAATGTACCTTATGGAGCCTTGAACTCATCGCTGACTCGTGATACCGATGAAATCACGGTGTTGACGTCAGTTCGTATGTTTATGGCAAACTGTGGCGGTTTGGCTGTAGGCTCAGGCCTTCCGTTGCTCATCGCATACTTTACCGACCAGCAGTCGGATGGTTTGCCTAAGGATCCGGTGGCTTGGTTTACCACCATGACCATCTATGCCGTCATTGGTTTGTTGTTGCTCCTCTTCTGTTTCTCACAGTGTAAGGAGCGTGTGGTAATGAATGCCGAGGAGAGTGCCAATGTGAAGATAAGCGACCTTTGGATGGAATTTTTCCACAACCGTCCTTTGCGTATCATAGCCTTCTTCTTCATCACCGCCTTCGCCATGATGTCTATCGGCAATGCGGCAGGAGCTTACTTCATGAACAGCAACCTTCACGGAACCTCCGAGCAGCTTTCCATCTTCATGGGTTTGGGTTCGGCACCATCGTTCATCTTCATGCCACTGGTGCCTATGATTAAGAAGGCAATCGGCAAGAAGAACATGTTCTATGTGTTTCTGGGCATCGCCATCGTGGGTATGGCATTCCTTTATCTGGTAGCAAAGATGGAGCAGCCAAGTATGATGCTCGTCTATATCGCCCAGTTTGTTAAGTCAACGGGTGTTATTGTAGCTACGGGTTATATGTGGGCTCTTGTTCCTGAGGTTATCTCTTATGGAGAGTATAAGAGTGGCAAGCGTATTGCAGGTATCGTGAATGCCTTGACGGGCATCTTCTTCAAGGCGGGTATGACCTTGGGTAGTGTGGTGGCTCCAGCCATCCTTGCTTACGTGGCTTACAATCCGAAGGCCGTGGAGCAGACTCCTGAGGCTCAGGAGGGTATTCTCTGGTTGGTATGTGTCATTCCTGCTGCCTTGTTGCTGCTCGCCATCTTCATTATTTCGAAGTATGAGTTGACAGATGCGGTTATCGATGATATCAACAAGAAGATCGAGGCTCGACACAAACAGGGAAAGTAACATTTAAAAATGAGAAAAATATAAATTAGACATGAAGAAAATATCGACTTTTGCATTGGGCTTGATGCTTGCTTCGGCAGCATTTGCCCAGAAAGGCAATAATAATACGACAATCCCAACATTCCAGGAGGCCATGGGCAAGTACTTCCTGGTGGGTGCAGCCGTTAATACTTCTCTGACAGACGGACAAGACCCGGCAGGTGAGGAAGTAGTGAAGAAACAGTTTAACCAGGTGGTTGCCGAGAATTGTATGAAGGGCGAGGAAAATCATCCGGAGGTGAATCGCTTTGATTTCACCGATGGCGATAAGCTGGCTGACTGGGCAGAGAAGAACGGAAAGACCTTGATAGGTCATTGCCTGGTTTGGCACTCTCAGCCACCTAAGTGGATGTTTACCGATGATAAGGGTAATCTGGTAAGCCGTGAAGTGCTCATCGGCAGAATGTATAATCACATCATGAATGTGGTTACTCATTATAAAGGTAGAGTAAAGGGATGGGACGTTGTGAACGAAGCTTTCGAGGATGATGGCTCTTACCGCAAGTCTCTATATTATAAGATTATCGGTCCGGAGTTCATCGAACTGGCTTTCCGCTTTGCGCATGAGGCTGACCCTAACGTAGAGCTTTACTATAATGATTATTCTACTTCGAAGCCAGCTAAGCGTGAGGCTATCTGCAAGCTGGTTCGCGATTTGAAGGCGAAGGGTCTCCGCATCGATGCTGTAGGTATGCAGAGCCACAATGGTTTTGATTATCCTGATTATGCTGAGTATGAGAAGAGCATCGAGGCTTTTGCAGGTGAAGGTGTCAAGGTGATGCTGACTGAGCTGGATATGAACATGCTTCCTAATCCGGAAGGATTCGGCGGTGCGGAAATCAGTCAGAAGTTTGAACTTCAGAAGAAGTACAATCCATACGTGAAGGGACTTAACAAGAAGGCACAGAAACTCTTCAACCAGCGTTATCTCGATCTCTTCAAGATTGTAGAGCGTCACAAGGAGGTCATCAGTCGTGTTACCTTCTGGGGTGTCAACGATGGTCACTCTTGGTTGAATGGCTGGCCTATCCCTGGCAGAACCAACTATCCACTGCTCATCGACCGCAACAACGAGGTGAAGCCAGTGGTGAAGGAAATCGTCAATCTCTTTAAATAAGATCTCTTCAAATAGAATCTCTTAAGATAATATCATCAATCTCTTTAAATATAAGATAACAATGAAAGCAAGATATTTGTTCCCAAAGGATTATATGGCAGATCCATCTGCCAATGTGTTTAACGGTCGTCTGTATGTTTACCCATCCCATGACTGGGACAGCGGCGAAAGCTTCGACGATGATGGCGGTCACTTCCAGATGAAAGACTATCATGTTCTCTCTATGGACGATGTGATGGAGGGTGAAGTAACCGATCATGGTGTGATTCTCGATGTGAAGGATGTGCCATGGGCTGAGAAGCAGATGTGGGACAACGATGTAGTAGAGAAGGATGGCAAGTACTATCTTATCTTCTCTGCCAAGGATTATAATGGCGTGTTCCATCTCGGTGTGGCTGTGGCTGATAAGCCTGAAGGTCCTTTCGTTCCGAATGCCGACCCTATCCGCAAGTCATACAGCATCGACCCTTGCGTGTTCAAGGATGATGATGGCAAGATTTACTGCTATTTCGGTGGTATCTGGGGCGGTCAGCTTCAGTGGTACAAGGACAACAAGGCACTGAAGGATGAGCATCTTCCAGAAGGCAAGGAGAATCCGTTGCCATCCCGTGTAGCCATGATGACTGATGATGTTCAGCAGTTTGCTGAGATGCCAAAGCCTGTTGTCATCGTTGACGAGGAGGGTAAGGTGTTGCCAGCCGATGATCCGCATCGCTTCTTCGAGGCTAGCTGGATGCACAAGTACAAGGGCAAGTATTATTTCAGCTACTCTACCGGTGATACTCATTATCTCTGCTATGCTGTAGGTGATAATCCTTATGGTCCATTTACTTATAAGGGTGTTATCCTGGAGCCGGTGGTAGGTTGGACAACCCATCACAGTATCTGCGAGTATAAGGGACAGTGGTATCTGTTCCATCACGACTGTGTGCCTTCAAATGATACAACCTGGCTTCGCAGCGTAAAGGTGGCTCCTCTCTTCTATGATGAGGAGGATAACATCTTGCCGGTAAAATAGAATTGTTTTTTAGGTTTTAATAGTTTTGGAGAATAGTTGATACATGAGTTAGTTTTAGTTAGAAACGAGCAGCATCTTCGGGATGAAGATGCTGCTTTTTTGTTTTTTTCTCTTATAACTTCTCAGTTCTTCTTGCAAATTGTTTCTTATCTAATGTTATTTTTAAGTTATTTCTTTCGTTTTGTCATAGATTTCTCAGTTTTTTATTTACCTTTGCATCCATAAACCAATGAAATGAAAGAATTATGTTGAAATTACTGTTAAGGTTATGGTGGCTGCAACAGCGCCGTAACTTCCGCAAGAGAGATGCCTTCGTGGCGTGCTACATCATCTTCCTGTATGTGATGGTGGGTGTGGGCTTCTACCAGGGCTTCACCGAGAGTGGAGGAGAACTGAAGGGGGAAGAAATGCCGGCATTGTTGGGTGCCGGCATCGTAATCGGCATGTTGATTCCAGACATCATCATGAAGATGGTGATGAAGAGGGACATTACGGCAATGGATGATTATGTGAAGTCGCGCCCTGTGCCAGAGAAAATCTGGAACAAGTTCCTGCTCACCACCAATCTCGTGAGCTTCTGGAACTATGTGCTTCCGGTTCTTACGCTTCCGGTGTTCATTTATCTCTTGCCGGCAAGTGAGGCTGTAGCCAGCTTCTTCCTGTTCCTGGAGTTCTCTTTTGTCAACGGCATCTACATCACCTGTTACCGTAAGGCTACGGAATGGATTCTGAAATGGCCTTTGATATTGGGATGGATGGGAATGTTTGCCGTGCTGATAGGATATATGTTTGTGGCTTCCTTCTTCCCGGTATATATGGGATGGATAGGTCTCTTCTTCCTAGCAGGAGCGGTATTCACGGGACTTACCGCTTATCTCTATCACGAAAAGATTTATAACGAGCAGAAGCAGAAGGTTTCCAAGTTCCGTGGATTCAGCCATATCAACCTCTTCAGTCTGCAATATATCGGCACGTTGAGAGCAAAGCGTGTCCGTACGATGGTGATTATGATTACCGCCATCTTCCTTTTCGATGCCTATCTCTTCGCCCTGGTGCCTTTAGAGCCGGGACAGGAGATGGGGGATAAGGTGGCTATGACTACCCTCTATGTGGCGGGTGCCATCCTGCTGCCATCGGTGGTATTGTCGCAATGGACCTTTGGTATTGAGGCAAACTTCTTCCATGGCTTGATGACCAAGCCGGTAAAGGTGAAGCAGATGCTGCAGAATTGCTTCTATTATTATATGGTAGTGAGTGCGATAGCCTTGTTGCTCACCCTTCCGTTCCTTTTCCTGGAGGCAGGAATCGGAATCCAGGTGCTCATCAGCGGTTTCTGTCTGGCGGTGTTCATCAATCTCTTTAATCTGCCTACAGCACTCTTCTCTTCCCGTCTGGAGATATTCCAGACTTCCATGTTCAGCATGCAGGGAGCGAATCTGAAGATCAATCTTTATTCCATCGCCTTCCTCTTCCCGCTGGCTGGCGTCGCTGCCATCTATCATTTCTTCGGTGAGACGGCATGGTTTATCACCTGTGTAGCGCTGGCAGTATTCAGCATCGCCATCCATAAATGGTTCATCGCCAAGATTGCTGCCATCTTCGAGAAGAACAAGTATAAGCGCATGGAGAAGTTCATGGAAAGCTAGGAGAGTAATCATAAAGTTCAATGTTCAAAATTCAAAGTTCAAAGTAAAATGATTAAGATTCAGAATCTCAAGAAGATATATAATGGCAATACCGTACTCGATATTGATAATCTGGGTGTTGCAAAGGGCGAGTTGATAGGACTCGTAGGTAATAATGGTGCGGGCAAGACTACTTTGCTCCGCCTGATTCTCGACCTGATTCAGGCTGATGATGGTTTCGTGGAAAGCAATGGACAGAAGGTGAACGAGAGTGAAACCTGGAAGGAATATACCGGCAGTTACATCGACGGCAGATTCCTCATCGACTTCCTCACCCCTGAGGAATACTTCGATTTCATCGCTGATGTCTATAACATCGACGATAAAACCTTGCAGGAGCGACTGGCGCAGTTTGAGGGCTTTATGCACGATGAAATCATGGGAACCAAGAAGTATCTCCGTGATTTCTCTCAGGGCAACCGACAGAAGATTGGTATCATCGGAGCGATGATCATCAATCCGAAGGTTCTTCTCCTGGATGAGCCATTCAACTATCTCGACCCATCTTCTCAGATGACTATCGCCCACATGATTCAGCGCATCTGCAAGGAGCAGGGCACCACGGTCATCATCTCCAGCCATAACCTCAACTTCATTGCCGACATCTCCACCCGCATCCTCCTGCTGGAGAAAGGCAAGTTGGTGAAGGATCTTCCTAATGCCGATGGTGCTGCCATCGCCGAACTCAACGAGTACTTCGGTATTCAGGCGGAATAGCTTTCTGGCGATTCTTTTTACGTTAATATTATACAATTTCTATTATACGATTTGTATAATTATCGGTAAATGATTACCTTTGTACCCAAACGAAGAAAAAATGAATCAATGAGCAAAGGAAAATTAGCTAAGTTTGCGGATATGGAGCGTTTCGAGAACGTGTTCCAGTATCCATATAGTGTTGTAGATGACGTGCCTTTCGATATGAAGGGCAAGTGGCGTGAGATGTATTTCCACAATGATAACCCTATCGTGCTGGAGTTGGGGTGCGGCAAGGGTGAATATACCGTGGAACTTGCCAAGCTCTATCCAGAGATGAACTTCATCGGTGTGGATATCAAGGGTGCACGAATGTGGACCGGTGCCAAGAAGGCGATAGAGGAAGGACAGAAAAACGTGGCTTTCCTCCGTACCAACATCGAGATTATCGACCGCTTCTTTGCCGAGGATGAGGTGCAGGAAATCTGGCTCACCTTCTCTGATCCACAGATGAAGAACCCTCGCAAGCGTCTTACATCTACTTACTTCATGAACCGTTATCGCCACTTCCTTGTGGATGGCGGTATCATCCATCTGAAGACGGACTCCAACTTCCTCTTCACTTATACTACTTATATGGTGGATGGCAACCATCTGCCTGTGCTCTTCCGCACCGAGGACCTCTATCATCAGGAGGGTATCGATGAGGAAACCCGTAAGATCCTCTCTATCCAGACCTATTATGAGAGTATGTGGATAGAGCGTGGCTTGAACATCAAGTATCAGAAGTTTGCCTTGCCACGTGAGGGCGAGCTGGTGGAACCTGATATTGAGATTCCGCTGGATGATTATCGCAGTTATCGCCGTGATAAGCGCAGCTCGAAAGATACTGCGAAGTAAGTTATCGCAATATATATTTAAAACCGCACAATAGCTGTTGTGCGGTTTTTTAATGGCAATTCTTATTGATTGTCTTTGTTAATCAAGTTGACGACTACTTTTACCATTACATCTTTTTCCTCAGTTCTGCTTTAATCATATTTGTCGAGAGTATCCAGGGCATAAACATAGTCGCTGATGACATTGAATAGTCCGTTATATTCACCTTCTGAAACCTGATCTTGTAATGTAATCGCACGTGACATCAAACGAACCACTTCTTTCAGTTCGTTGTAATTGTCTAGGCGTTTCTGGTTGATGGCATAGCCCTTGATAATGTATTGCTTCAAGATAGAATTAGCCCATTGACGGAATCTGGTGCCATTGATTGACTTTACACGATAGCCTACGGAGATAATGACATCTAGGTTATACATTGTTGTTTCGTAGGTTTGGTCTCCGTCAATACCCATATGTGCAAATTTTGCACATGTGATATTTGGGTCGAGTTCACCTTCTTTGAAACAGTTATTGACATGTCGTGAAATCACAGTTCTGTCACGGCCAAACAACTCTGCCATTTGGCTTTGTGTAAGCTAAACGGTATCATTTTCTAATTTTACATTCAGCTCTATGTTGCCCTCTGGGGAACGATAGATTTCGATGGAAGAATTTCTCTGCTCCATACCTTTCATTATTTAAATGTCCTTACTCTAGTACCCAACTTTTGGATAATTCAGCAAAGATACGATAATTGTTTGATTCCTACAAGGTTTTCTAGTATTTTTTTTCTTCTTTTTGATGAAACTTGCGAAAGATTGAAATGGAAGGAATGTTCTGTCTTTGATTACTTCCAGATTAAATATCAGGACTAGCTTTAGGTTAGGGATATGTATAGTATGTTATTCTCTTACTATATCTTTTGTTAAATCCAGGAATAATCTTGTTGAATTCAAGAAAAAAAGGTGGAAATGCTTGGTGTTTCCACCTTATTTTATTAAATTTGCAGCAAGTTTTTGAAGAAATGCAGTATTCTCAGGGACTGCATGGAACTGACGAAACGACTAAAAGAACAGAAAAGTAATAACTAACTAAATAAACGACAAAATGATGAACTACAAGAAATTGGCTCTTACCGTTGCGGCAGGAGCAATGGCAACTACAATGATGGCGCAATCTGCACCAAAATTGAATGCCAACAACATCGACGAAGTAATCAAGGCGATGACCTTGGAAGAAAAAGCCCAGATGCTGGTGGGCGGTGGTAACGATGGATTCGTGGGCAGCGGTGCTATGCTCGGACATCAGAAGAAGTTCGTGCCGGGTGCTGCGGGTACTACTGTAGCCATCCCTCGTCTCGGTATTCCTACTACCGTACAGTGTGATGGTCCTGCCGGTGTTCATATCGATGCTCATCGCGAAGGTGACAGCCGTAGCTATTTTGCTACCGGTTTCCCTATCGGAACCTGTCTGGCTTCTACCTGGAACACCGACTTGGTACGCAAGGTGGGTGAGGCTATCGGTAACGAAACCCTGGAGTATGGCTGTGATGTTGTGCTCGGACCGGGTATGAACCTGCATCGCAATCCGCTCTGTGGCCGTAACTTTGAGTATTATTCAGAAGATCCAATCGTAACGGGTCTTATCGGAACCGCCTTTGTACAGGGTGTGCAGAGCCAGGGCGTGGGCGTGAGTGCCAAGCACTTTGCCGTAAACTCTCAGGAAACTGACCGTACCAAGGTGGATGAGCGATTGAGCCAGCGTGCTCTCCGTGAATTGTATCTGAAAGGTTTCGAGATGATGGTTCGCAAGAGTAATCCTTGGACTATCATGTCTGCCTATAATAAGATTAATGGTGTGTATGCCCAGGGCAACAAGGGTCTCCTTACAGATATTCTCCGCAACGACTGGGGATACAAGGGAATTGTAGAGACCGACTGGATTGGTAAGCGTGCTGACCTTCCGCTGGAACAGGAAGTTGAGGCTGGAAACGACCTGATGATGCCGGGTTATCCTGCACAGGTGCAGGATATTGTTGATGCCGTAAAGAATGGCAAGCTGGATATCAAGGATGTGGACCGCAATGTTCGCCGTATGCTCGAATATATCGTGAAGACTCCTCGATTCAAGGGATATAAATATAGTGGTGAGCCAGACTTGAAGGCTCATGCAGCCATCACCCGTCAGAGTTCTACCGAGGGTATGGTGCTCCTGAAGAATGATGCCGCTCTTCCTATCCAGGGCTTGAAGACCGTGGCACTCTTCGGTGTCAACTCTTACGACTTCATGTCGGGTGGTCTTGGTAGTGGAGCCGTTAATGTAGGCTATTCTGTAGATATGGTTACCGGTTTGAAGAATATCGGTGTGGCAACTACTCCTCAGCTTACGGAAATCTATCAGAATTATGTGAAGTATGCCAAGGCTAAGTTGAAGGCAGACAAGAATCCGATGATGTGGTTCCTGGATCAGGGACAGCCAAAGCTCGATGAAATCGAGATTACCGAGCGTTGTGTAGCCAGCGAGGAGCCAAAGGCAGACGCTGCCATCATCACCATCGGCCGTCAGGCAGGTGAGGGTATGGATCGCCAGATTAATGGTGAGTTCAACCTCAGTCAGATAGAGCAGGATATGATTTTCCGTGTATCTGATGCTTTCCATGCCAAGGGCAAGAAGGTGATTGTCATCATCAACTCTGGTTCTGTGATGGAGACAGCCAGTTGGAGAGACCGTGTGGATGCTATTCTCGTAGCTTGGCAGCCAGGTATCGAGGGTGGTAACTCTGTAGCTGATATCCTGACCGGTAAGGTGAATCCATCGGGTAAGTTGACCATGACATGGCCTATCGCTGCTACCGATCATCCATCTACTGCCAACTTCGCCAAGGATTACGATATGTACACCTACAAGAATCTGCAGGATTGGAGCAAGGGTAACATCAAGGGTTACGACTATAGCAACCAAGAGGAGGATATCTATGTAGGTTACCGCTACTTCGACACCTTCAAGAAGAATGTGGCTTATCCATTCGGTTATGGTTTGAGCTATACTACCTTCGAGTTTGGCAAGCCATCAGTCAAGGCAAAGGGCAACAATATCGAGGTTAGCGTAACTGTCAAGAATACCGGTAAGGTTGCCGGCAAGGAAGTTGCTGAGGTTTATGTTACCGCTCCAAAGGGTGCTTACGAGAAGCCAGCCAAGGAACTCAAGACCTTCGGTAAGACCAAGTTGCTGAATCCAGGTGAGAGCCAGACTTTGAAGATGACACTTGAAAAGCGCGATCTTGCCAGCTTCGATGAGGCCAACAGCCAGTGGAAGGTAGATGCAGGTAACTATCTCTTCAAGGTAGGTAGCGATGTAGAGAACATCAAGGGTACTGCTACTTTGAAGGTGTCTGAATACACCGAGAAGACAAGCAATGCCTGCGCTCCTAATGTTCAGTTGAACTATCTGAAGCAGAAGTAGTCTATGTAAATAATATTCTAGAAAGAGACAATCTAGAAGAAATGCCCGTAAAATGGGGTAAGAAGAGATTGAAAATTTTCCCTTAAGGATTTTTATTTTTTTCCTTAAGGGAAAATATATTTTTCCTTAAGGAAAATAAAAACTTCCCTTAAGAGATATTTTTCACCACATTTGGTCTGTAAAGTTATTTCTTTGTAAATTTCGCAGCACCTATTTTCCTATCCTCAAAAGCAAAGAACTCCCGTCTCTTTTCTGAGATGGGTATTTTTGTTTAGAAGGAATACTGGGCGGAAATCATCAGTTCGCGAGGGCGAAGATAATAGCTGTCGGTCAATGTACTGATGCCGTTATAGATGGTTTCCATATAGTTCTTCTTATTGAATAGGTTTCGAAGCTCTGCAGAAAGGCGGAGCTTTTTCATTCTCCAAACTGCCGAGGCATCGCCAAGGAGGGTGTTAAGGTGGCTGCCCTCTTGCAGCTCATTGTGATAATGTACGAGCGAGAAG
>NZ_QSQJ01000050.1:0-26772 GCF_003436715.1 Prevotella sp. TF12-30
AGCTGCTTAGCCATTATCTCAAATTTTAACGAACTATTGTTAAAATATGAACTATAATATAAGAATGAAAATGAAGTTTTTTGTAAAGTCCGTGTTGTGTTTGGTAATGTTGACTTCGTTATGTTGCTCATGTTCTGATGATAGCGAATCTTGGGAAGAACTTGACGCACCAACAGGAGAAGTCCTGCCAAAGACCGATCAACTTTCCGTTAAGCTCAATTTGCCAACGGCAGTGTTGGGTAACAATTTTAAGGAAGCAGGTTCTGCTCTTGTAAACCGCCTGACAAAGAACGTGTCAATAAATGACAATAGCGTGAGGGTGGTGGTTCTCGACAACGAAACCGCCTTGACCATTGATGGCGATATGTTGGAGAAAGTGAAACAGGTTTATGACAAAGGAGGCGTAATAGCCATAACTGAACCGTCGAAGGCCACAATGGAAAGACTAAAAAAATATAAACTGGGAGATGCGCTTATGCACGACTATGACGACGATGATGGCAATGGGCACTTCAATGATATTTATGCTTTCAATAAGAAGGGAGGAGAAATGCATCTCGAAGATCTGAACGACTCAGATGAGGCTCAAATATCGTCAGTGGTAATCACAGAGGACGGTGATACCACAAGGACAGAGCTTGCAGAAGCCAATCTTTCCCAAGAGCACACGCCTTATACATATGGTTTATTTGCAGATGCCGTAGCCACATGGATAGAAAAACAAGCTGTTGTAAGCGAGCCCAATATCAACGGTGGCTCAAACGATATTCATTCCATGACAAAGGCGCAGACAATTACGTACATATATTACCCGACGTATCCAGGGCATGACAAGGCTAAAGGTCGCTCCGCATTGTACCAAGTGCTGGATTTAGTGCAGGAGGCTCAATATCCGAAAGCTATACAATGAATGTTTCTGATGTGACTATAACAAACAAATCCTTGGATGGTGGAAGTGGAAGGGCACGGTGGAATTATGATGTGGCGGATGCTCCGGTGACTTCAAACGGGTTCAAGACTAAGATGCATGAGGCTCCATTGGTGTCTCGTAACACAATCAACCTACACAACTGTTGGTATTGGACAGTGAAGAATCCTGCTGCATATTCTGGACAATTCAAGGTTAAAGCAGTCAACAGGGTATTTTTCGAATATTCTTGGTTGCGAAATAAGGTTTTCAGTTATTCTTGGTGTCACTATCTGAGAGGTATGCGATATACTCAGAATATCTGGCTGAAAGCACCCAACAGAACGAAGAAGTGACCTCATAGAGGGCACTTCCAAACTTTCTTTTGGTTCAACTCTGTTTCTCCCATCAGCCTCTTATGGCATTGATTCTCTTGATACCGTTGTAATCGGCAGTAGGGTCTTCATCAAGTGTAAGATCGTTCCACGGTTTTCTGGTCTATTTTTCTTCCGTCGGCAGTCATGATGTTGGCTATGCGCTTGGTGGATAGGATGTTGCCGATATTGTCTGCTCACTTTGATAAGAGACTTGTCTTTGAAAGCAATCAGCTTATTGAGATATTCCGTTCTTTCTATTCGTTTCATATCATTTCATTGTTCTTTGATTATATATTTGCTGCGAAGATACTATTTTTTAGGATAAACCATCCTAAACCTTTTCTCCTATCCCCATATCTAGGTATTTTCCCGAAACCATCATTTTTAGGTATTGCAGATAAAGGGAAAAGGCAGTATCTTTGCACCCGAAAATAAATGTAACTAAAAGAGATTAAGGACAAATGAAAACAACTATCGTAATTTATGGCTCTTCCACTGGCTCATGCCAGTCGATTGCCGAAACCATCGCCTCTAAGTTGGGCGTGGAAGCTGTAGATGTAGCTAACATCGATGATGCTACTATCGCAAGTCATGAGAATCTCATTCTCGGTACTTCTACATGGGGTGCCGGAGAGATGCAGGATGACTGGTATGACGGCGTGAAGACGCTGAAGAGTGCCGGCTTGGCTGGCAAGACCGTGGCCCTGTTTGGTTGTGGCGACAGCGAGTCTTACCCTGATACATTCTGCGGCGGCATGAAGGAACTCTATGATGCAGCCGTTGAGGCTGGTGCTACCGTATTGCCTGGTGTTTCTACAGATGGTTACACCTATGATGACAGTGAGGCGATTGATGGCGACAAGTTCCTGGGACTCGCACTTGACGAGGTAAACGAGGACGATAAGACAGAGGAGCGTATCGATGCCTGGATTGAGGCCATCAAACCAGCGCTTTAGTATTAAAAAATAATTTTTCAGGAGTCATAGGAATCTCTGACTATAGAATCTTGAGTCATTTTGGGTTCATAGATTTTTAAATCATAGAATTCTCTGATTCCTGATAAGAAACTTGATTAATTCGGATAGTATGCAGCAGGAAATCGCAACACCAGTAGATTTAAAGGTTCTGATGAATCATATATATGAATATAAGAAGGGCGTGCGCCGTCTGGTGCTCTACACCTTCAACAGGAAATATGAGTCTTTTGCCATAACAAGATTAGAGCGTCAGAACATTGATTACATCATCCAGCCGGTTGGCAACGACCGTCTGAATCTCTTCTTTGGTAAGAAGGAATGTCTGGATGCTATCCGCATGATTGTTACCAAACCCTTATGCCAGCTTACGCCGGAAGAGGATTTCATCCTGGGTGCCATGCTGGGATATGACATTTGTGCTCAATGCGAACGCTATTGTGAGCGAAAGAAGAAAGTTTGCTAGATTTCTTTCATCTTCGAATATTTTAATGTTAACAAAGAAAGAGCGTGATAGCCTCATTTGGCGATCACGCTCTTTTGATGTTGAATCAATCGATTGATTCAATCGAAATCTCGGAATAATTCCTGTTTTTGATACCTGTTTCGACGGAATAATTCCTGTTCCTTACTTTTTCATCATTTCCTCTACGGCTCTGATGAGCTGGGTATCATGACCGGTGATGTAATCCTCTGGAGAATTATATACCTCGACGTCTGGATAGAGGGTGGTGTTCTCGCCGAAGGTACCACGCATATCGCGGCAACCTACCTGTGGAATACCGAATACCAGGCTGCGGTCCATCAATGTCTCCCACCATACGGCAGTCATTGTTCCAGCCACCGGTGCACCAATCAGCTTACCGATGCCCAACTCCTTATATACCCATGGGAAACCATGACCGTTGCTGTAGTCGTCCTCGCAGATCAGAACGCAGGATGGCTTGGTCCACTTGTTGAATGGATCCTTGCCCACAACCTTTCCATGAGGTACAAACTCCTGATACTGCTTGCCGCTGAGCAGGGTGCAGAGGTCATCGTGCAACCAACCACCACCATTGTGGCGCTCATCCACGATTACGGCATCCTTGTTGCGGTTCTTGTCGCTCAAGAGTTCACTATATACGGTGCGGAAGCTCTCGCTGTTCATCGCCTTGACATGAACGTATGCGATTCTGCCCTTTGAAACGCTATCCACGATGGCACGGTTTCTATCCACCCAGCGCTTGTAGAGAAGCTCCTGCTGCTCACCCTGCGAAATCGCCTTGATGGTGAGGTCGAAAGTCTTGCCCTTGGTGTTCTTGATGGTGAGACGTACATTCTTGCCAGCCTTTCCATCGAGCAATGCGTTGTAATCCTTACCCGCCTTGATAGCCTCGCCATCAATCTTCTCAATGATGCAGCCGGCAGTAACCTCGTTCTTCTTCACGGCGAAAGGACCACGCTTGATGACTTCCTGAATCTTCAAGCCGTCACCCTCGTAGTTAGGATCGAAGAAGGCACCGAGAGCTGCGGTAGAAAGAGAAGCACCGCCAGGGTAATAACGGCAACCGGTATGGCTGGCATTCAACTCACCCAGCATCTCGCTCAACATCTCTGCAAAGTCGAAGTTATTATTAATATAAGGTAAGTACTTCTCATACACCTTGCGGTAGTACTCCCAGTCCACACCCTGCATCTTTGGATCGTAGAACTTGTCTGCTACCTGACGCCATACATGGTCGAAGAGATACTGGCGCTCCTCGGCAGGCTTGTAGTTGAATGGAGCCTCGAAGGCGATGTTGGTAGTAGCCTTGCTGCCCAGATCAATCTTCTTGATGCTGCTGCCATTGCAGAGGAAGAGGTTCTTGATATCCTTGTCGGCAACGAAGCCGCCGCCACCGATACCCTTCATCATCAGGGTAGTGCTGCCTTCCTTCAGGTCGTGGCACCAGAGGTCGTAGCCACCTTCAAAGGCAGCCTGGTAATAAACCTTCTCTCCCTTGCTGTCGATGATGGCATCACCCATATTGGATGAGTTGACGGTAAGACGGACCACACGGTCGCGGCAGTTCTCGAAGTCGAGTTCGAGAGGTTTCACCTTATCCACCTCAATCTTTCCGGTCTTCTCCTCTTTCTTCTTCTTGTTTTCCTTCTTCTTCTCCTCCTTCTCGTCAGCCTTCTTCTCCTTCTCGTCCTTGTTGGCCTCGGCTAATTCGAGTTCCTCCTTAGACATGCGGAAGCGATCGTAGGCTTCGAGGTCGAGGAACATGAGATAGGCATCATATTCTGCACCCCATGAACCGTGACTGCGATAACCGGCACGGTCGCTCTCGAAGAGGATAGCCTTTCCTCCGAGTACCCACTTGCCGTTGCTGTCGCTGTAACCGCTGTCGGTAATATTGTGTACTTCCTTTCCGTCAGCCTTTACTACGGCGATATCTGTATTGTTCCATCCGCCATTACCGATGTAGCTGCACATGAGCCACTTGCTGTCTGGGCTCCATTCAAACCAGATGTCGCCATCAGAGTAAGAATAGTTGTACTTGCCATCGAGCACGGTGCGTACTTCCTTCGACTTCAGGTTGATGATGCGGAGGGTAGCACGATCTTCATAGAAAGCCACCTCCTTGCCGTCAGGACTGTAGGCTGGATACTGAGAAGTAACATTGGTCTTGGTGAGCTGCTCCTCTTCTATCTCGGTGCAGTAAGTAAAGTTCTTCTCCTTCTCGTTCTTGATCTTAGCCTGGAAAATCTGCCATACGCCATTGCGTTCAGAAGCATAGACCAGACTTCTGCCATCAGGAGCAAAGCTCAGGTTGCGCTCCTGCTGAGGAGTATCGGTGATTCGCTTGGTGGTCTTGTATTCTGTAGAGGTAACATATACATCGCCGTGCATCACGAAAGCCACCTCCTTGGCATCTGGAGAAAGGGCAATCTCGGTAGCGCCCCAAGACTGTACCTTGCGGATGAGGCTTGGTTCATCGTTGTCTGTAGTGATGGAGATGCTGACCTTCTGAGGCTGTGCACCTTCCTTTACGGTATAGATTTCGCCATCGAAACCATAGCAGAGCAAACCGTCATTCGAAGAAGTGAGGAAACGGATAGGGTTCTTTTTCTGCTGGGTAATCTGGGTATCCTTACCGCTTGCGATGTTGCGGCGGTAGATATTGAAGGAACCATCCTGCTCGCTGAGATAGTAGAAGCTCTGGTTATCGGCAGCCCATACCGGGTTGCGGTCCTCGCCCTTGAAGGTAGTAAGCTTCTGATATTTTCCATTGTCGAGCATCCAAATATCTCGGGTGATAGGAGAAGTATGGTGCTTGCGCCATGCATCCTCATAACCCTTCTTGTCGTGATAGAGCACCTGACCGTTCTTGTTGATGCTGATGTTCTCCATCGGAAGAACAGAATACAACTTAGGACGACCGCCCTCAGTGCTTACCTCGTAAACCTGTGAGAATTCATTGGCAGCAAAGAGATTGCTCTGGGCTGTAGGCATGATGTTGGCAGAGAAGAGCACATGGTCGTTGTCCTTGAAGGCGATTGGAGTCTCCTTGCCGCTGTGAGTGGTGAGTCGGGTTGGCGCACCGCCCTTGGCAGAGATGACGTAAACATCCAGGCTGCCTTCTCGGTTGGAAGTAAAGGCAATCTTCTTGCCGTCAGGGCTCCAGATAGGCTGGGAGTCGTAAGCAGCATGGGTCGTCAACTGGCGTGCCTCGCCACCATTGGCTGGAACGCAATAGAGATCGCCCTTATAGGCAAAGGCGATGGTAGAGCCATCCGGTGAGATGGCAGGGTAGCGCATCCACAGCGGACCCTGCTGGGCCTGGGATGCCAGAGATGCTGCCAGAAGAGCAGCACTAAGAATCAGTTTCTTCATTATTGTAAAGTTTCTGTTTGATTTATGTTGCAAAGTTACGGCTTTTATGTGAAACTACCAAACTAAACTCCGTAAATCCATGAAAAGACTACTCATTTATTAGGATATGAAGATTCGAACCTTTCAATCTGATACCAACTTCTAAGTATAAAAAATGTGAAAATCACAATTTCTAGGTATTGTACAAATTCTAAATAAGCTATACCTTTGCAGCCCGATAAAAGGAATAGATATGAAAAAAGGAATAGATAAAGGAATAGATATGAGAAAAGGATTAGGAAAAATCAGAAAGATTAAAAAGAAACACATCTTCCTGGCCTTATTGGTCGTGATCGTTCTGGGAGGTTTGGCGAAGGCTTACTCTGCCTGGGTGGGTACTACCCGCATCGCTTTCCTCAACTATCAGGCAATTGCGCTGGGACAGATTTCGCATGCCAACGACAATGCGATGATTAAACTGAGTGAGATTACCACCGATGATTTCGATCATCTGGATGATTACGATATGATTATCGTGAATGGTATGGGTCTCCGAATCGACGAGAACCAGCGCAAGCAGTTGGAAGAGGCTTCCTACAAGGTGCCGACCCTGACTCATGCTGCTACCAACCCAGCCAACAATATCGTATCAGTAGATAACTTCGATGCCGATTATCTGATGCAGTATATCGAGAACGGCGGCAAGAAGAACTATCAGAGTATGCTCGCTTACATCCGTAAGTTTATCGACGGAAAGAAGTTCATGGCTCCAGAGCCGGAACGTGTAAATGAGCGACCAGACTATCTCCTGACTCATTTCGACCCGAAAGATGAGAAGGGCGATGAACTGGGCTTCAACAGTATCCGCGAGTACAATGCATTCCTGGCAAAGAACGGTTTATATAAAGAAGGTGCTCCTACCATCATGCTTACTGGTTTTATGGGTGCGGCTCCTGATATGGAGAAGGCTTTCGAGAAGAAGGGATTCATGGTGTATCGCATCAATAAGCTTCAGAGCTTTATCGCCGGTCATCATGCCGACAGTATCCAGGCGAATGCCGTAGTGAATATGGCGCACGGCAGACTGGGCGATTACTTCGTAGAGTTCCTGAAGCAGAAGAATATTCCACTGTTCTCACCTCTTAATATCAACCGCTTGACCACCGATTGGGAGAACGATAAGCAGGGAATGAATGGCGGTATCATGTCGCAGAGCATCGTGACTCCGGAGATTGATGGTGCCATCCGTCCATACGTGGTTTTCGGACAGCGCATCAACAAGGAGGGCTTGCAGGAGGTTTACGGCATCCCAGACAGAATGGAGAGTTTCGTAGAGAGCGTGCAGGGCTATGTGAATCTGAAGAACAAGAAGAATAGCAGCAAGCGCATCGCCATCTTCTACTTCAAGGGCCCGGGTCAGAATGCACTTACCGCTTCGGGAATGGAAGTGGTTCCATCGCTCTACAATCTCCTGGTTCGCTTGAAGAATGAAGGATACAATGTAGGCAAGTTGCCTGCCAATCCTCAGGAACTGGCAAAGATGATCCAGGCTCAGGGTGCCGTCTTCGGAACCTATGCCGAAGGTGCCTATACCCAATTCCTCCAGTCTGGACATCCTGCCCTGGTTACTGCCCAGCAGTTTGCCGGATGGACCCAGAAGGCTTTGTCTAAGAAGATGATCAAGGAGATGAACCAGCTTTATGGTTCCTTCCCTGGCAAATATATGGCTACCGATGACGGTAAGTTGGCGGTGGCAAGACTTCAGTTTGGTAATGTGGCATTGCTTCCACAGGTGATGGCAGGCGTGGGAGGCGACTCCTTCAAGATTGTGCATGGCACCGACCAGGCACCTCCTTACACTTATGTTGCCTCTTATCTCTGGGCACGTTATGGTTTCAGTGCCGATGCACTTATCCATTTCGGAACTCACGGATCGCTGGAATATACTCCGAGAAAGCAGGTGGCACTCGGCAGCAACGACTGGAGTGACCGATTGATTGGTGTGGTTCCACATCTTTATATATATACCATCGGCAATGTGGGCGAGGCGATGATTGCCAAGCGCCGCACCTATGCCCAGACCCAGAGCTATCTCACTCCTCCTTTCAAGGAGAGCGAATTGCGACAGACCTATAAGCAGTTGAGCGATGCCATTCAGTTATACGAGAAGAAGGCATCTGCCGAACAGTCGCTCAAGGTAAAGGCGCTGACCGTGAAGATGGGAATCGCCCGTGAACTGGGTCTTGATGCCAAGCAGATGAACAAGCCTTATTCTGCAGATGAAATCGCAAGAGTAGAGAACTTTGCAGAAGAGTTGGCTAATGAGAAGATTACCGGTAAACTCTATACTCTGGGTGTGCCATACGATAACGATGATGTCCGCACCAGTGTCTATGCGATGGCTACAGATCCTATTGCCTACGGAATGTTGGCAGTAGATAAACTGAAAGGTCGTGCCCAGGAGGGTGTGGAGAAGCACAAGCAGCTTTTCGACCGTCTCTATCTGAGCAAGGCACGCAACACCGTGACCCAGCTTCTGGGTTCAGCCTCGGTTTCTGATGAATACATCTGCCGTTATGTAGGAATCACTCCTGCCGAACTCCAGATGGCTCGCAAGGTTGAAGCGATGCAGGCTGCTCCGGATCCTATCCAGATGATGATGCAGATGGCAGACCAGATGGGTGGAGCGAAGGAGGCAAAGCCGAAGAAGGTAGATCACCGTACGGTGAGCGAGCTCCGTGCAGCCAAGGTTTCTCATAAGAAGAAGATTCCGCAGATGAGTCGTGAGGCTTTTGAGAAGATGGAGCAGACCGGTCGCTTCCCAGATAAGATGATGGAAGCCATCAAGAAGGGACAGAAATGGTATCAGGATGATCTGAAGAAGGCGAAGATGGCGAAAGCCGGCAAGGGCAAAGCATCTCAGACCGGAAGATCTTCTAAAGATAAGGGTATGATGATGTCGAAAGCACCTAAATATACCCGTCAGCAGATTCATCTGGCTCAGGCGATTACTACCGTAGAGCATGCCTTGCAGAATGTGGGCAAGTATTCGGAGGCGCTCCGTCAGAGTCCGTTCAACGAGATGTCTTCTCTGATGAATGCCCTGAATGGCGGCTTTACCGCTCCATCTCCTGGTGGTGATCTGATTGTGAATCCGAACACTCTGCCTACCGGTAGAAATCTCTTCTCCATCAATGTGGAGAATACGCCATCGGAGGATGCCTGGGAGAAGGCAAAGGAACTTTGCGACAATACCATCAAGATGTATTGCGAACGACATAAGGGTGAATATCCTCGTAAGGTGAGCTACACACTCTGGAGCAGCGAGTTTATCGAAACAGAGGGTGCTACCATCGCTCAGATTCTCTATATGCTCGGTGTAGAACCGGTAAGAGATGCCTTTGGTCGTGTTACCGATCTGCGTCTCATCCCATCCAAGCAGTTGGGCCGTCCTCGCATCGATGTCGTGGTTCAGACTTCCGGTCAGCTCCGCGACCTGGCAGCATCCCGTCTCTTCCTCATCAACAAGGCGATAGAGATGGCGGCAAATGCCAAGGGTGATAAGTACGACAACCTGGTGAAAGCCGGTGTTACCGAATCGGAACGGGTGCTCGTAGAGAAAGGCATGTCGCCAAAGGAGGCACGCGAGGTTAGTATGTATCGTGTCTTTGGTGGCGTAAACGGCAACTATGGCACCGGCATCCAGGAGATGGTAACCGCAGGCGACCGCTGGGATAAGGAGAGTCAGATTGCCGAGGTCTATATGAACAATATGGGTGCCTACTACGGTGATGAGAAGAACTGGGAGACCGTGCGCAAGGCTGCTTTCGAGGCAGCGCTGACCCGTACCGATGTGGTGGTTCAGCCACGACAGAGCAACACTTGGGGCGCCTTGAGTCTCGACCACGTATATGAATTTATGGGAGGTATGAACCTTGCTGTGCGCAACGTAACCGGTAAGGATCCGGATGCTTATCTTGCCGACTATCGCAACCATAGCAATATGAGAATGCAGGAGGTGAAGGAGGCTATCGGCATCGAGGGCAGAACTACTATCTTCAACCCAGCCTATATCAAGGAGAAGATGAAGGGTGGAGCCAGCAGTGCCAGCACATTTGCTGAAATCGTAACCAATACCTACGGTTGGAATGTGATGAAGCCAAAGGCTATCGATAAGGAGATGTGGGACGAGATATATAATGTATATGTCAAGGACAAGTACAATCTCGGAACCAAGGAGTTCTTTGACAAGCAGAATCCGGCAGCGCTGATGGAGATGACCGCCGTGATGATGGAGAGTGCCCGCAAGGGAATGTGGAAGGCTACTCCTCAGCAGCTCAAGGACATTGCCAAGCTTCATACCGAGACCGTGAACAAGTATAAGCCTTCATGCTCCGGTTTCGTCTGCGACAATGCCAAGCTCCGCAACTATATAGCCAGCAAGACCGATGCTGCTTCTGCCAAGGAATATCAGCAGAATGTAGAGCAGATCCGCGATGCTGAGGCTGCGAAGAACAGCAGCGACAAGGGTATGGTGATGAAGAAGGAGACGCTGAATGAGGATGCTCAGAAGACCACCACTGTGGTGAGCGGCATCGTTGTAGGTGTCATCGTCATCGTTGCTTTCGTGATGTTGGCTATCCTCATTCGCCGGAGAAGAAAGAATATGGTAGAATAGTAAAGGGGGATAACATATCCCCCTCAAACTAAACATTTATAAATAGTGGAGACATTAGTTTTAGTAATGATGATATTGGTTTGCTTCAGTTTTGTGCTGAAGCAGACCTTCCACGGAGTGAAGGAGATTATGATTATCTCGGTGCTCATAGCCTTCTTCGTGGGAATGACCTGGCCATTCGCCATCGAGCAGTCGAAGACGCAGATTGCGGCCTGGATAGCCGACCAGAAGCTGATGCTCGATATGGCGGTGCTGCTGAGTATCGACGTGGCACTCACGATGCTTTTCTGTGTGCACCACGTAGATCTGAAGACTTCGGAACATGTGAGCCGCCGCAAATGGGTGTTCTTCATCTTCCTGAAGTACTTCCCGGGGTTGCTGGTTTTCCCAGTGCTGTTCAGTGTTCTGGTGATGACCATCTTCCTGCTTCCCGGCGTATCGTTCCAGGTAGTGGCATGGGTGCTTGCCGTAGTGCTGCTGGTCTTGACTCCGGCATTCATCTACGGTTTGAGATGGCTCTTGCCGGAGCGACCAATCCGCTTGGAACTGCTCTTTCTGGTAGAGGTGCTGCTCGGATTGATGGGCATCATCGGTACGGTGAATGGCAGGACAGCCGTGGCAGGCTTCAACAGTTTCGATGCCCTCTCGCTTCTCGGCGTCATCGCCATCGTCATCGTAGGAATGGCAATCGGATGGGCAATTTACAATTATCAAATTAAAAAATATAGAGTATAATGAATTACATATCAGACGTATTGTTTTGGATTTCCACAGGCATGCTGGTTCCTGTGATTATTTTGTTGATTTTCTTCTTCCTCAGAGCCTTGCTGCTCCTCGGAGGTTTCTTCGGACAGTATCTTGTAAAGCGCAAGTCGGGTGCGGAGATTCGTGAACAGATGAACACCCTGACGCTCGATAATATCGATACCCTGGGCGATCGCTTGCCAAAGAACAAGCAGGCTGTCATTGTTTCCTATATGAAGAAACTCGTGGACAACCGCCAGAGCAAGGCGCAGGTGAACCGCATCCTCGACCAGTATGCCCAGTTTGTTGAGAAGGATCTTTCTCTTCCTTCTACACTCCTGAAGATGGGTCCGATGCTCGGTTTGATGGGTACCTTGATTCCGATGGGTCCAGCTCTGGTAGGTCTTTCTACCGGCGATATTGCTTCGATGGCTTACAATATGCAGGTGGCTTTCGCTACCACCGTAGTAGGCCTGTTCTCTGCAGCCATCGGTTTTGTAACCAAGCAGACCAAGAACCGCTGGTACACCGAGGATATGAGCAACCTCGAGTTTATGGCAGACCTGATTGATGAGAAAAAGTAACTCCTTAACATCTTGAAAAGAATATGAGACAAAGACGTAGAAGTCGTCTCTCGCATGATGGCGAGGATGATGATCCAATGAGCGTAGTGAGCAACCTCTTCGATGTGGCGATGGTATTTGCCCTCGCCCTGATGGTAGCCCTCGTTTCGCGCTATAATATGACGGAAATGTTCAGCAAGGATAACTTCACGATGGTGAAGAATCCTGGCAAGGAGAATATGGAAATCATTACCAAGGATGGACAGAAGATCAATCGCTATACTCCTTCTGAAGACCAGAGCCAGAAATCGGGCAACAAGGGAAAGAAGGTGGGCATCGCTTACCAGCTGGAGAATGGTGAAATCATCTATGTACCGGAAGAGAAATAATCGGGGATTGCAAATCCCCTTGAACAGAAAGCGGGGATTGCAAATCCCCTTAAACAGAAAATATTATTGTAACTAAAAGAAAAATAAAGAAAAATGAAAAAGTTTAAGACAATGATGGCCATGATGTTGGCTTTGGTTTCTATGTGTGTAGCATTCAGCTCTTGCAGCAGCGATGATGATGATACAGTGGCAGCTGCCAAGGAGATTGCCGGTTCATACACCAGCTCTCTGGATATGACCGTAATGGGTCAGGCTTCTACATACGATAATGTTACTATGAAGATTGAGGCTGTTGATGATGCTACCGTCAAGGTTACCTTACCTGCTTGTGGCGAGGGCATGATGGCTCTTCCTGCCCTGGAGGTTCCTGCTGTAAAGGTTTCCGGTTCTAACGGTGCTTATGCATTCTCTCAGGAAAACTATTCCGGTACTGTTACCGTAAATGGTGCAGAGAAGAAGTATACCGTTACTTTGCAGGGTACATTCAAGGACAACACCCTGACCGTCAACTATTCCGTGCAGTATGGCAAGATGCCTGCGGCGATGATTGGTAAGTTTGTTTGTAAGAAGTAAGCTGATTGTTTCAGGATAAACTTTGATATAATTCGATGAAACAAAAGATATTCGCACTATTCCTAATCCTTTGCGGATTGTGCCTGAATCTGAAAGCTGAAACCCAGGGAGATATCGTGGGTAGAGTGCTCGATGATTCGGGCGCACCTCTGGTGGGTGCCACCGTCCAGATGGTGAATGCCAAGGGAGGAGTAACCACTGATGAAGACGGATATTTCCGCATTCCTTACAGCAAGGAGGGAGCGGTGAGAGTGAAGGTGAGCTTTGTGGGCTATCAGACTCAGACTTTCGTACTGAAAGCGGATGAGAGAAAAGGCGATCAGCATGTGCTTCGTCTTCAACCGGATGCTACAGCCCTCGATCAGGTGGTGGTTACCGCTACCCGAACTCCGAAGGCGTTGAAGGATGCTCCTGTGGTAACCCGTCTGATTACCGCCAATGACATCAAGATAGCTGATGCTACCAATATCCAGGACCTCCTCACCGAGCAGATGCCGGGTCTGGAATTTGGCTATGCCATGAATCAGGAGACTTCTCTCAACATGAATGGTTTCGGTGGAAACGCCGTGCTCTTCCTCGTAGATGGCGAGCGATTGGCTGGCGAAACCATGGATAATGTTGATTACTGCAGATTGAATCTGGACAATGTGGGTCGTATCGAGATTGTGAAGGGTGCAGCTTCGGCGCTCTATGGCGCCAGTGCCGTAGCCGGAGTCATCAATATCATCTCCCGTGAAAACAGCGAACCTTGGACTGCCAATGTCAACACCCGCTACAACGACTTCAACAAGGAGTGGCGTCACGGCGGAAGCTTCAGCTTCAATGCCGGAAAGTGGAATTCGCAGACCAGCATCCAGCGCACCACATCAGATGAGGTGCAGCTCACCAGTCCCTTCGATACAGAATCCAACATCCTCCATATTTATGGTGGCGAGACCTTCAATGTGAAAGAGCGACTTACCTACAAGCTCTCTAACAAGGTGAAGCTGATAGGTCGTGGCGGCTATTTCGCCCGTATCAGCAATCGAAACAACTACGATGACCACTATAAGGATTATTCTGCCGGACTGAAGACCGTGATGAATCTTTCGGAGAATGATAATCTGGAGATTTCATACGGCTTCGACCAGTATGACAAGGCCCGATTCGTGAACAAAGAGCGCACTCACGATCACGATTATACCAATCGTCAGAACACCGTCCGTGCCCTCTATTCCCATATCTTCGGCAAGAACACATTGACGGCAGGTGCTGATTTCCTGAACGATTATCTCACCACCTATCAGTTTGCCAACAATGGTTCCAAGACTCAGAATTCATACGATGCCTTCGCTCAGTTCGATTACAATCCTTTGCAGTGGTTGAACATCGTGGCAAGCCTTCGTCATGATTACTTCTCTGCATCCAGCCAGCATGCCACCACCGGTCGTCTGGCTCTGATGACCAAGTGGAAGGGCTTTTCCATCCGTGCCAACTATGCCGGTGGATTCCGTGCCCCAACCCTCAAGGAGATGTATATGAACTTTGATATGGCAGGCATGCAGATGATTTACGGTAATCCGGATTTGAAGCCGGAGAAGAGCAACAACTTCAACCTGGCGCTGGAGCATACCGGCAGGGTGAAGAATGCAGGTTTCTTGACCGGTCAGTATAGTCTTACCCTGATGGGCTATTATAATAAGTATGATAAGCGCATCACTACCGAGGATTATGCCGATTATACCCCGGGAACCGGTCAGCCGGATGTGGCTTCCCGTTATTGCAATGAGGATGGAGTAGAGGTGAGCGGCATCGACTTCAGTGCCCAGTATCGTTCGGATATGGGTCTCGGTGTGAAACTCGACTATAGCTATCTTCATGTGGGTGGCAGAAGCGTAGATTCCCAGTTCTCCCAGCCTCGTCCTCATACCGCCACTTGGCGCTTGGACTATGACCGCCAGCTCTGTTCGTTCTATCGCATCAATGCCGCTCTGTCAGGCAGATATTTGGCTGCGCCAGATACTAAGATAGAGAAGCATGACCAGGCATATCAGTTGTGGAAGTTCACTCTTCAGCAGCGATTCCTGGATGCCATCAATCTGAACTTCACGGTAGATAATCTCTTCGATTATACACCTGAGAAGTATTATTGGAGTTCGGCGATGACCACCGGTCGCACCTTCTCAGTGGGACTTTCGGTTGACATCGACCGCATCGTGAATCTCTTCTAGAAACCGCCATCAGGCAGTTTTCAGACCCAAAATAGGTTAAAAAAGCCATAGTGAAGGATGCTTTTCTTCAAATTATGCCGTACTTTCGGTATAAAATCGTAATTTTGCAGTGAATTAAAACCTATTCATTCAAAATTATGATACGAAGAATCATTCTAACTATGGCTTTTTTGGCTAGCCTTTCATTATCAGCCAAGGATGTGAACATGGGCAGTTGGCAGATTGTTCCATTGCCTCAGCAAGTCAAGGAGATGAGCAGCGCTCCTTTCCGCATCACAGCCAAAACTACAATCTATTATGCTGCTGGAGATGAGAAGCAGAAGAAGGACGCCGAGTTCCTGGCATCTCATATCAAGGAGGTAACCGGTATCGAGGTAAAGACTACCGACAAGCAGGCGAAGGGTCAGATCCGTCTGGCGCTGAATGCTGGCGATACCCAGTCTGAGGCTTATTCTCTGGTGGCCAACAAGAATGGCATCACTATTTCAGCCACCTCTCATGTAGGTATCTTCTATGGCATCCAGAGTGTGATGAAGGCATTGCCTATCACCAAGAATGTGAAGAGCGTTTCTCTTCCTGCTGCCGAGGTTACCGATGCTCCCCGCTTTGCTTATCGTGCATTCATGATTGATGTGGGCCGCCATTATTTCAGCGTACCTTATCTCAAGAAGTTGATTGATGTCTTTGCGATGCACAACATCAATTATTTCCACTGGCACCTTACCGAGGATCAGGGGTGGCGTCTTGAAATCAAGAAGTATCCGATGCTTACCCAGATTGGTTCCAAGCGCAAGGAGACCATCCTGCCAACCAACAAGAACGAGTTTGATGGTGTTCCTGTATCAGGTTATTATACCCAGGAGGAAGCTCGCGAAATTGTGAAGTATGCAGCCGACAGATACATCACCGTGATTCCGGAGGTGGATATGCCGGGTCACATGTTGGCTGCCCTGGCATCTTATCCTGAGTTGGGCTGTACTGGTGGTCCTTATGAGGTGGCTACCCGCTTTGGTGTTTTCGAGGATGTGTTGTGTGCCGGCAAGGCTCAGACCCTTCAGTTTGCCAAGGACGTGATGGATGAGATCATGGATATTTTCCCATCAGAGTATATTCATATTGGTGGCGATGAGTGTCCAAAGAACCGCTGGAAGGTTTGCGAGAACTGCCAGAAGAAGATTGCAGAGCTCGGCATCCAGGAGCTTCCTAAGCACAGCAAGGAGGAGCAGCTCCAGACCTGGTTTATGGGTGAGATAGAGAAGCAGATCAGAAACCGTGGCAGAAAGATGATGGGTTGGGATGAGATTCTGGAAGGAACTCCATCCAAGGACATCACCGTTTGCGGTTGGACCAGTGTGAATGCCAGCATCCGTTCAGCCCGTGAAGGTCATCCTACCATCGTGGCTCCTATCAGCAATTTCTATTTCAGCAATCCTCGCATCAACAAGATAGAGGGTATTCCTAGCATCCAGCGAGTATATGATCTCGATCCTTGCTCTGATAAGTTGACTCCTGCCGAGCAGAAGAACATCATCGGTGCCGAGGGTTGTATCTGGACCGAGTGGGTAAAGGATGCCGAGAAGATGGAGTGGGAGCTGTTGCCAAGACTTGCCGCCCTTTCTGAGGTTCAGTGGACTGCTAAGGACAAGCGCAACCTGGAGAACTTCTTCCCAAGAATGCTCCACATGCAGGATCTCTACCGCCTCTACGGCTTGAATTACAAGGCTGATATCGAGGATGCCGTGAAGAAACATCTGGAAGAAAAGAAGTAATATTTGTAGATAGCTCCGCCCTAACTATATAAAAATAGGTAGTTAGGGCGGTGTTATCGTTTATAGATGCGCCCTAACTATGTTAAAAAAGGTAGTTAGGGCGGTACTATCCTTGCAGATTTCATTTTTTTTGTTTATCTTTGCACCGATAAGATTTAGTATAAATGAAATAAAATCAGAAAGTTATGGATGCAAACGGAATAATAGGACGTGAATATGAGCAGAAACTCATTCTGGAACGTTGTAAAAGCAACAAGGCAGAACTGATAGCTATCTATGGTCGTAGGCGCGTAGGAAAGACTTTTCTGGTTCGAAAAATGTTCAACGACCAGTTTGCCTTTTCCTTTATTGGTATGTATGAAGTGAGCCGTGCGGTACAGCTGGAGCAGTTTCGGATGGCGTTGGCGCAGTATGCTAAGCAGACCGTGCCCAAGCTGAAAACCTGGTTTGAGGCTTTTGCTGCTTTGCGTGAATATCTGTCGGGCTTATCTCAGCAGGAACCGATTGTTCTGTTCTTTGATGAGTTGCCTTGGATGGATACGCCCAAAAGCAATTTTATCGCAGCTTTCAGTTATTTCTGGAATTCATGGGCTTCTATGGTCCCTCAACTGAAACTGATCGTCTGTGGCTCTTCCACCACGTGGATGTTGGCTAAGTTTATAGGCGATAAGGGCGGATTGTATGGTCGCGTTACCCGGCAGATCTATCTGGCTCCATTCTCTCTGGGCGAGACAGAGCTGTTCTTAAACGAATTGAAAGGCCTTGCTCTTACCCGCCAGCAGGTATTGGATGTGTATATGATATTGGGTGGTATTCCTTATTATCTTGATATGCTGGAGCGTGGTGTGCCGTTAGACGTGTGCATCGACAGACTGTTTTTCTCGCAGGATTCGCCATTACGTGGAGAATTCGATTTCCTCTTCCGTTCCCTCTTTAATGACTCCAAGCATTATCGCAAGATAGTAGAGGTGCTTTCTGAAAAAATGAAGGGGATGACCCGTAAGGAATTGATGGATGAGTTGAAACTGAAAGGTGGTGGACAGTTATCAGAAATCCTGGAGAATCTGAAAAAATGCGATTTTATCAGAAAATATGCTACCATAGGAAAGAGTGAAAGGGATGCCCTATATCAGTTAACTGACTTATACTCATTGTTCTATACCCGTTTTGTGGCAAATAACAGTGGGCAGGATAAGAACTTCTGGAGTAACATGCGCAATTCGGGAAGTAGAACAGCCTGGAGCGGTTATGCTTTCGAACAGGTATGCCTACATCATATCCCACAGATCAAGAAGGCATTGGGTATTTCTGGTGTTTTGGCGAATGTTTATTCCTGGTCCTGCCGTCCTTTTGTAGATTCTACTGGTGCAGAATGGCGAGGAGGTCAGATAGATATGCTGATAGACCGTGCTGATGGAGCTATCAATATCTGTGAGATGAAATATGCCAAGGATGAGTTTGTGATAGATGCCAGCTATGAGCAGCGGCTGCGTGACAGGATGTCTTCCTTCTCTGTGGCGACCAAGACGAAGAAGGCATTGCTGCATACTTTCATCACGACTTATGGGGTGAAGCAGAATATGCATAGTGGATTGGTGAATAGTGAGGTAAGGATGAATGATCTCTTTGGATAAATGATATTTTAATGTCCGTTTTCAAAACTGATACTGTCCCTATGAGATAGGGGAGGAAAAGAGGATATGTTTGCGATAGCACCGCCCTAACTATATAAGAATAGGTAGTTAGGGCAGAGTTATCGCTTATAAGTTCGCCCTAACTATGTTAAAAAAGGTAGTTAGGGCGGTGGTATCCTAAGTGAGGTAAGGATGAGTGCCCTTTTCTTAGTCTTTTAATGTAGCCAAAGGTATAACCTTTACTCCATCTTCCCTGGTATAAGCCATTTCGCCTCCTGTCATGACAATCAGCAGGTCTGGCTCTCTGAGTGGCATCTGATGCTCTGTCTTGTTCTTCTCACGAATCAGATCCCGTAGTTGCAGGAGATGCTTGGCACCATCTTCTATCTCCCGACTACCCAACTTGCATTCTATCAAGGCATAGCGGCCATCTGCAAGATGAAGCACTATGTCTGCCTCCAGGTCATAGCGGTCGTGATAGTAAGAGACTCTACCTCCCAAGGTTTGCGAATATACCTTCAGGTCGCGAATGCACATACACTCGAATATGAAACCAAAGGTTCGAAGGTCTAATTCCAGACTTCTTGGTGACATACCCAAAGCAGCAACAGCTATGGACGGATCTACAAAGCAGCGCTTGGCTCCCGAACGGATTGCAGCGGCTGAGCGGATTGCCGGACACCATGCCTCCACATCTTCTATGACAAATAATCGTTGCAGGGCAGAAACATAATCATCAAATGTTGGCATCGACGTTTTCTCCATTTCTACCGTGATGTCTGCCAACATCTTGGATTTCTTGACGAGGGTGCAGATGTTCCGGGCATAAGAGCGCATGATGAGTCGAGCCAAAGCTGGCTGTCTTCTTACGCCATCTACCCTCGATATATCTTCATCGCAAATCACATTTACGTAATCCTGTGCTATCAGTAATTGTGCTTCCTGCGAAGTGACGTCCAGTGATGCTGGCCAACCGCCTCGGCAAGCTGCAAAAATCAGTTTCTCCACGGTCATGTCTGACTGCAATCCATCAATATCGTAAGCTGGATCATCAAACAATAAACGTAAAGATATGGAGCCTGTTGATTCCTTTGACTCATAAAGGCTCATAGGATACATGGGCATCTTGGAGATGCGGCCAGTACCCGTATGCATGATTTCTCCGTTTTTGTCTTCGACGACTGTAGAACCGGTTAAGATAAACTGACCTTTCTGTTTTCGCTCATCTACGGTATTCCGAACAGCATCCCATAAAACTGGTGCTACCTGCCACTCGTCTATCAGTCGTGGCGTTTCGCCTTTGAGCAGCAAGGATGGTTTGGTACGTGCCGTCGCCAGATATCCTTCACGCTTATCTGGATCTTGCATCTTGATTACGCTCTTTGACTGCTGCATGGCCGTAGTGGTTTTTCCGCACCATTTTGGTCCAACAATCTGTACTGCTCCAAAGGCTTCCAGACGAAGTTGGAGCATTCTGTCTGCTATTCTATCTAAATACTTCATATTCAATATGTTTTTGTTTGCAAAGATAGTAATAAATAGTGGAATCTACAAATAATTTTGCATTTTTGTGGTACTTTACTTTGTGTTTTAACGGTATTTTACTTTGTATTTTTGCGGTATTTTACTTTGTGCTTTTGCGGCACTTGATTCTGATACCTTTATATATAGGGGCATCTTTGTTTCTTTGATAGAGACAGAGGTGCCCCTATCATTTTTTTATAAACATCAAAAATACATACGTATTATGTCAAGAAACAAGAAAGTATCAGAGTCGTTATTCCAGTTCATGAACCTCCTTATCGCCCTTTTGATGAAGAACGGGCAATATCGTACCTCGCTGCATTACAGAGCAACCCTCAACAGCTTTAAGCGATACCGAGACAACCAGGACATCGCCCTGAGTGAGATAGATGCAGACGTGATGCGCTCGTATGAGGCTTACCTGCATCATACAGCGAAGGTATGCCGTAACACCAGTTCCTTCTATCTCCGCATCCTCCGCGCCACCTATAACAAAGCCGTGGCGAAGGGACTGACACCACAGCTGCATCCCTTCAGGGAAGTCTATACCGGTATTGCCCAAACCCGCAAGAGAGCCATATCCACAGAATCTGTCAGCCAGATCAAACGTTTGGAGTCGGTCAAGGAACTGTCTCCCAAAGAAGAGATGGCAAGAGATACATTCCTGATGAGCTTTTATCTGCGTGGTATCTCATTCATTGACCTGGCACACCTCCGCAAATCCGACCTCAAGGACGACTATCTTCATTACACCCGAAGCAAGACAGGTCAACGCCTCACCATCCGATGGGAGAAGGAGATGCAGGAGTTATTGGAAAAGTATCAGGCGCAGACCGTCACCTCACCTTATCTCTTCCCTTTCCTTGTTGATGAAGGGAACAAAAGATTGGGTAAAACTATTGACAAAAAGCGAGATGAAAAACGCCTGTATCACAATGCTGAAGCCCGTATCTCCTACCATCTCAGGAAGTTAGGAGTTAAGATAGGAATCAAGGGCAAGCTCACCCTTTATGTCGCCCGCCATTCCTGGGCAACGGCAGCAAGAGACAACCAGATCCCAATCTCTGTCATCAGCGAGGCATTGGGGCATCATTCCGAAATCACCGCACAAATCTATCTCCGCTCCATCAAAAGCTCAGAAGTGGATGATGCCAACGCTAAAATTCTGGCAGTCCTATAAGCCGTAAAAATGAATAAAAAGAGGGTTTTTGCAAAATGAACCAAAATGAACCAAAATGAACCAAAATGAACCAATTTTTCTGAATCTTTACATAAGAGACACAGAATCTCGTTGCAAAAATACGAAAAAAGTTGGAAACTAGCAAATTATGTATGTTAAAAATTTAATGTTCTTCTACGAAAATCAACAATTTTTCAGCAATCATTTTGATTGTAATCTGATAAGTCGTTGATAGAACGAATGTTTTCGGCTTTTCTGTGTCTCTTATGTAGAGATTCAGAAGATATGGAGTGATTTAGGGAAGGGTTTTAAGACAAAGGAATCGGATAGCTAATCATTCCAAGGGTTGCAGACTATCATGCTCTTGGGTCAGGAGTACGTCTGTGATTAGAGGTTTCCGGTATCGGGAATAGACTAACCAACCCTTTCTTGCCAAGTGTTTTGAAACATGATTTCACGACACGGGGGAATGAGAATTGTATCCTGATCAAAATGAAAAAAATAAACAATGTTACAACCAGACAACGAGAAGAGTTGGTACGCATTCAAGATATTTTTTGGAAAAGGAAAGCCTATCAAAGCTTATTTCGTTACCAATGAGATAGAACACATTTATGATGTGAAACAAGAATATTGGGACAAGAATAAGAAAAAGAGACTGGTGAAGGAAGTCCCCATTATGCCATCTCTCATTCTCTTTCGTTCTACGAGAATAGAAGCCGAAGAGATTGAACGCAGATTTCTCAATAAAGTGATGCTCTATCGTGGCAAAAATTCTGAGAACTTGAAAGAACCTTCAAAAATTTCAGAACGTGAAGTGAAAATCTTCAATATAGTCGCAACTTCTGGTGTTGAAGGACTGGATTTTTACGATGAGTATAATCCAAAGTTTACCAAAGGCGACAAGTTCCGAGTCATAGAAGGTCCTTTGAAAGGAGCGGAAGGCTATGTCGTCCGCATCAAAAAAGATCATAAACTTTATGTGAGTATCAAGGGGCTGTGTGCTGTTACGACAGGATATATTCCCAAGGCTTTCTTACAGAAAATAGAATAGGGTATATGGTCTCTTGACTATTCCATGCGATTATAGCCAACCGCTATGACGCTTGCCTTGATAACGTAAAGGATAAGGTTTATACACGAGACATTTTCCGCAGGGACTAAAGGTCTTCTATCCACCCGAATACGGTATGGGTATCAAGGCAAGGACATTCCTTAGGTGTAGTGCCTAGCAAGTCACGATGCCCCACAATCTTCGCTTTTGGAAACAACTTATGCAGCTTATACAGCAATTCGATAATACGTTCAGTCTGCTTAGGTGTACGAGTGTCGCAAGGCTTGCCTTCCTTATCCAGACCTCCCTCATAGCAGATGCCGATAGAGCATCTATTATAAGGTCGGGCATGCGCACCCACTTCCAGCAGCTTGCGGTGTTGCGTCATCGTACCATCTTTTCGGATGTAGAAGTGATAGCCGATATCATAAAACCCACGAGCCTTATGGTCACGTCTCAGCAGTTCCACACTATAGTCCTGATTGCGACGGGTAGCCGAGCAATGCAGCACCAGAAATCTCACAGAGTCGGCAGACATCATATATTTGCCGGCTTCAACTCCGGCGAGGAGTGTACGCTCTGAGCGTACCTTCTCCTCCCCGATGTTCATAGGAAATGTATCTTTAATCATAATAGGCTCTTTAAACTATAAACTGTTAGAATCATTCATCATCATGGATCAATTTAAAGGGTTGAACATTACTGCTTAGAAATTTACGTTGTCGCCGCTCTCTGAACCTGTACCGCCAGTATTCTCGCTGCCACCAGTGTTCTCTCCACCAGCGTTCTCACCGCCAGTGTTCTCTCCGCCATTCGTAGAGTCGCCTGTAGTAGGCTTCTTCTCCTCATCGGTAGTACCGCCAGTAGGCTTGTCCTTCTTCTCATCACCATACTTGACGAGTTCGATAGAATCAGGAATCAGGTTGTAAACACGGCTACCGTTCTTCAAGAGGTAGTACGATGGTCGGAAGGCAGGAAGGATACTCTTCACGAGTTTGGCAGTCGCATCCTTCTCCTTCTCCACAGCCTTACCGGTGAGGAAACGGAGATAGAGCTTACCGAAGCCGAATAACTCGATGTCGTACCCCTTCTTCAGGTTCTCCTTCACGTAGTAGGTATAGCGGTCGAGTACCGCCATCACATCTGCTGGAGTAGCTGTTGACTCCATTGCGATTTGGTCCGCAATATCCTTGGTAGTCAATGTACCGTAACTGTAAGGGCGAACGCTATACACGGTCTTACCCTTCTTAGGACCCATGTTCATGGTCTTCTTTGAAACTTTGTAACTCTTACTCATAATTGAAAACATTTAAAAGATTAATACTCAAGTTATGTCATCGTCAGTCCAAAGAGATTAGCAATCCCGTTTGTTCTGATTGACGTTGCAAAGGTACAACATTGCAAAAGCGTCCTGTCCGTCATGGGTATATATCGATACACAGTGTCTCGCAGATGAACTTAACGGCCGAAGGTTTCACGATCTGATCCTTTGGTTTCATCCCAAGTTCCGCCAGTTGCTGCTGATAAGGTTTCAGCCATCTTCTCAGTGTCCTGGTTGTCACTCCGGCATAAGCAGCCAGTTCGCTTTTATACATTGCTTTCATATTCAGTGAGTTTAATACATTAATATATATGAATTAAAAAATCAATTCTGATTTCGCTTGCAAAAGTAGATAATCTTGGAATTCCTGTGATGTACTCTATAGAGTGCAGCATGGTTTACACTTTTTAGGATATTATTAAGGTTTGTTGGCAACAAGATGGGTCGATATGAGAAAATAGAGACCAATCTGCGTTTGCCTAATGAACCGAATATCCGTAAAAGTTAAGGCGGATAGTTGGTTAACCACAGCTGCAAAAGAGATTCGCCGAATTCAGACAAGATGGGGTATTCCTTCTCAGAGAAAGTTCGCAGTTTTACTCGGCGTCAATGGAAGAACATTAGCAAAGCTTTATGCTGATCCGCCAGACGAAAGTTTGACCTACGGTTCTGTTCAACAGATGTTTTCCAACTTAATGATTTCAGTATGGACTGAGTTTAATACGACCGAAGATGTAAATCAAGAGCTCAAATTGCTGAATCAGGCTCTGGCCAATGTAATGAGAGCTGCATTCCCACCCCGCAAAGAACTCGTAAAAAAGGCTCTTCAAGAGATGGAGCATCAACAGGGAAACGGTTTGCCAATCAAGTAATTTGCCATAAAATGCTTTGCGTTTCGTAATGTGTGGTAGTATATAAGGCAAATCAAGTCATTGCTTGGTTTATGAAACGAATATAGAATATGATTCCTCTTGAGCGGATGGAATTTCCATTTCCGCTCGAGAGGTTTTGAAACTCAAAAGGATTATTTCTTACAAATTTCTGATGAAAACTCTTTAAAATTCCAGTATTTCTGGTTCGAAAATATTTCGGCAAGAATATTGAAAATATGAAAAAGAAATGTAATTAGCAGTAAATCAGTATGTTATCTAAATTTGCGGATTCCGTCAAAAAATCAGAATTCTGTAGTTGTTCAACTAAGACCCTTATAGTTGTACAACCATAGCTCCAGAGTTGTACAACCATAGCATATATAGTTGTACAACTGCAGACTTACGGTTGTACAACTACAGGTCATTCGTTCTGCAAAGAGCATGAAATGCGATATAAGCTCGATAGAATTAGGTCCTCGCAGCCATCTAGATTGGAAATGTGGAAATCGCGATAATTCTGAAACAATATTTGACAAGGTCATATTCCCGAAGAACAAATCTGAAATCTGTGGGACTTTTCTGCATGAAGCAAAAACTCCCCCAAAAGTTTGGTAGTTTCAAAGAAAACCCTTATATTTGCACCATCATTTTAATAAAAAGAAGAGAGGATATGGAACAGATATTAGTTACAATAGATGATACGCAGAAGGCTTATGTCAAGGAAAGCTTGTCACGGGCCTTGCAAGAGGTAAAACTTGCTAAATTGCAAGGTAAAAAGCTTCAGGATGTTGATGATTTCATTCGGGAAATGAAGGAAGCATAGCCTGGCGGTCCCATCCCGCACAACCTGGCGAGGGCTTTGATGCCCCGCCAACCCTATAGCGTAGCGGTTCCGAGCACCGGAGGGCGGTTACATCCCTAATCCCTATGGTAGGGATTTAGGGCTTGGGTATAGGGTAAGGACCCTCCCGCTGGGGAGGGACAGGTGGGGCAAAAAAATACAATAATTCATACGAAGCTTACGTTATGAACATAGAAGAAAAAAAAGCAGATTTTATGCGTCGCTTCAAGGCTTCTAGGGAGCGAAAGGCAGAATACATAGCACAAATGGAAAAGCGAATGCGTGATGACTATCGCCGCAGAACCGGCAAGGAAGCAGAATCTTTTTGTGTATTGTGATGTTTAGCCCTAAGCCAAGCATAGGTTAACAAATGTATTTTTTCTCTTAATTCCTTGGTGTTTACGTCAGAAAGTAGTATCTTTGCAGCAGTCTTTATTATAGGAGGTTATACAATGATTGAGATAAAAGAAACATTAGTTATTAAAAGCGATTCCCCAAAGGTAGCAGAGTGGGTGAAACGTATGAAGGCATATAAGGCAGCTCAGCTGCAAGATATGGCAAAACGAGGATGCGAGGTTTGTGAAATAGCTATGTAATGGATGCATTTGAATATAGATTTACAAGCAAAACGGGTGATATATATATTGTGCGAATTCTGAATGATGGAGCGAGATTTTTGTCATCCGAAATAATTTCCGCCTTAGAAAAGTCAGATGTTGAGGTATGGGGAATATATCTCAACAGAGTAGGTAGTTATAAACATGTGACAGGGATTCGGGATTTATCACTTATCTCTAATCAAATTTATAGCTTCTTCAGGTCTCATGACAATGCGATATTGTATTATGTATGCGATGATATAGCCGATGTTCCGATGAATGCTCGCAAAAAGGCAGAAGGCTTTTCGGTACAGTATTATCGTAACAGACTTTTTACAAGTTTGTTTCATAAGCTTCAAGGGTTATTAGATATGAATGTTGTTGATTTACCAATTTGCATTGATGCTTGTGGTAACGATATGTATATTCATATAATGGTTCGCGAAGAACAATTGGATGTGGCTAAGAGAATCAAGCAAGACGTGCTTGATGGTTTTAGTAAATAGAGCATTGCTCTTTTGTTCCATTTTGGAACATATGGTCAATGGAGGTCATAAGATTTCTGCCATAACCCTGATGGGTACCTCTCCAGAGGTAATCCTCTCAAAAGTAGAATAAAAATAATATTCCTCATTCGAGCGACGACAAGTGCAGAGCGATACTGCAATGAGGAACCAAATATAAAATCATGAAATCTTATTTCTCCATAAAGCCAGGAGCAA
>NZ_QSQJ01000051.1:0-22514 GCF_003436715.1 Prevotella sp. TF12-30
ATTGAGTAACTGAGTAATTGAGTCAAACCGAGCCAAATCCTAGGTTCGTGTCTGTATCAACAGATAATCTCCGTGTGGCTTCTTTCGATGTAAATAAAACTGCAAGGATGCCTCTCGTAAAAACGCTCAAAGATTTGCATATATCGTAGAAAAAGCTTATCTTTGCAGACGAACTCTTTGGTCTTCGCTGTCATGGCTAGGCTGCCCTCCGCTTTAGTGAGAACTTATGGAATATGAATCACTTAATAAATTAGTATGATAACAGATACAATGAGCTATGCAGATATTGCAAAGGAATTGGAAGAGGATTATAAGAACGTAGTCAGATACCAAATCCACCTGCCCGTTAAGAAGTATATGAAAGAGGTTATGAACCGACCTAATGGCAAGCTCTTGTTCAAGACCATGGAGTGGACATCTCCCAGACACAACAAGATGCTGCTTACACCATTAAGCAGGAATAAGAAGGAAACACGGGAAAATGGTCCTTTTATTAATGTTTGCTGTGTTTTCCTATATAAGGGTGAGCTCAATATGGCTGTATATTCACATACGGTATTGCCATGGATTCATGTGCAGTTTTTCACTCATCATTTTTTTCAGCGTTACAACGAGCGATACCTTCATGATTCTTCATTACAGATGATGGATATAGTGAAGCATTTTATACGCTCTCAGTTTGTTGAATCGTTTTTTAAGATAGTGGAGCATCCAAAGCTCGGCATGGAGAGCTTTACGATATTTCCCAATGGTTGTTCCTTCTCTGAAATTGCCGATTACGATCCGTATATATTGCATCATACCTTTGTATCCTTTGACATGCTGTATACCGAGCAGCTGTTGAATTTGGCAGAGCTGTTATATGATCAGCGTCTGGATAATTATCCTGGCAACAAGTCTGATGACAATTTTTTGTATGAAAAACGAAGAGTGGAGAATTTTAAAAAAGATGTCGCTACATTCCCGATGTTGAAGGCTGATTTTCAGAAACGCCATGAAAACTTCAGAAAATTTAGTGAATTGTGTTTCCATCTGTCTGTTGATATTCTTGATCTTACAGAAGGGATGGATAATCCTGTACTCCATCAGTTTGGCAAGCGCTTGCTAGACATTTCGGCATTACCGGAAAAACAAAGAAAGGCTGAACTAATGAAGTTGTAGGCAGTGGGCTGATTGAACTTTTTTTGAAATAATATCTGAACTTTTGTATGTGGATCAAGTACGGGCTGAAGGCCCAGAAGCTCCTAGCCCAGGGCAACGCCCTGGGTATTAACGAAATACACCCTTGCGCCCTGTAAGGGCAAAAGCTTTTATCTCCAATAACTATTGGCTCAGGCGGCGTGGTGCTTGCTTGCGAGGTTCTGCCTCCTTCGATGGAGACGGTTATAGCATCAGGCAATGTTCACGGTGATACTCTAAAAAACGGTGATGACGATCTTCCGTCTTCAAAAGATGCACCTGATTATCCATTCCCAGCAGTCGGCGGTCGGAAGCATCAAGATATCTTGAATAAATGATGCTGCCATCATCCTTGAAAGAGATGTAACCCCTATCAAATAACTTGTCATAATTAGGCAGAAGCAGCAAGCCGTTGTACATATCAATACGCTCCTGATTATCTGCATCCTTCCAAGGCTTGATATGCGAAGCTATCAACAAATCATAATGCTGGAATGCAGAGATAGAGCAGCCGTGCCAATAGTTTACAAGCTGATCTCTGAAATACCCCTGTCCGATTCTGGATTTCACTATCGCCTCACGCTCCGTTTCTGTTAATGTATAATTATTCCGAACCTGATTGATTTCCGCCAATACGGTTTCCTCCTGCTGGTGGGCATAGTCAGATTTTCTGAATTGCAGGAATCTGTTCAGTGCAGCCTTGAAATTGCTGAGATCCTTGTCCTTTGTATATTTTTCTCTATCCTTTTGCAGAAGTTTTTCATTAGCTAGTATATCCATGATGTCATCCTGGCTATTGAGCTGCTCCAGAGCATATCCCTGGGAATCCAGAAACTTTAGCCAGGAGATGTAATTGGTGCGGGAATGAGCATTCACGCCATCCTGCATTGTCAGATAGCGATAAAAGTCGGAAAGATATTCCGCCAAATTATGATGATTGTTCTGTAACATATTTATTCGTGATGTAATTTATCGTTTATATATTCTTCTGCTGTCCGTTTAGCTTGTTCTTATACATTTTGTGAGTATCTGCGATTTGGGAATACGGGATTTCGAACGCTTGCCTCTGCCCCTTGAAATAATCCAGCGAATCATAGAAGTGCAGGGGAATATTCAGCTTTTGACAGTACTTCCGTATCTGGACAATCCCCCTCCAGTCATCATCACTGATCTGATGCAGATAAAATGGGACTCCCAGGTTGGCTGATAACCGCTGCATGTTCTCCCTGACGTAGATATCCACGCATCTGATATATCTGTTGGCATTCGGAATAAATACAACATCAGTGGTCAGCCTTTCTTCCGCCTGGGAATAGGCATGAGAATACATATCCGAAAGAATTCCTACACAATCTTCCGAAGATTCCCCATCTATCTCTCCATACATATTCTCAAAGTAGGAATCCGATTTCATCATCCACTCCTTCCCATTCTGGGCATCTACTTCATAATCTTCCTTGATGCTGGAGCTTTCATACCTAAACTCATTGTACGAATAATCGATGGGAGCCACCTTGAACTGATGCTGCTTCCCATTCTTAGACTTGAAATTCGAATGGTTCTTGAGTGTATGGCGATCTAGCGTCACTCTGCAGAAAATGCTGCCGAAGGCAGCATGATTCATGCCGCTCAGCATCAGGACGGGGTATCCTTCCAGCGGATTCCTATTCCGTGTGAATGAAATGAATCGCTGTTTACTGTAGATATATGCCGGATTTCTCACTTTTTTACTCCATAGTTCCGGTGGAGAAGTCCGGAAGCTGTTTCTTCGCAGCAGACTTACCAAAAACTGTGTCTCCAAGAAATGGTATAACATCGTTTCCCTCCTTATTTATATAGTTTGAAATATGCAATTTATAAAGCTTGAAATATGCGCAATAGGCACACGTTGCAAAAGTACAAAAAATAGTTAGAACTTGGGCAAAAGTTCTGTTAAAGAATCCATGTGGATTTATTTTATAGATTTTTTCGCGCATTTATAAACATTCGGCGACTGTTGTCCTAACCATTTCCAAAATGCAGGATGCGGGAGTGTTGGATGAGAACTATCAGCCTGATCATCTTTCTTGGACGAAGAAGGGATATTTGGCATACCAGATAGCTTTCAAGCTGGGTATTACCCGTGTCTGGAAGATTATGGGTGGTTTCTGACATCTCGACAGTCATTTGCTGAAGACTGGTAGAGACAAGGCTGAAAGTACGTTGAAGATTCAGGCCTTTGGAGAGAAAATCAAGCCGATTTTTGGCTGATAGAGGTTTTTTATCGTAGTTTTTACGATTTTTTCTGGTGCTACCTGCTGCTATGGCACCAGTCGGGCAGCAGGTAAAATTCAAAATATCGCCGTACATTTGCCCCAGATTTCAGAACGATACCGGTTCTGAGGTCTGGGGCTTTTGCGTTTTCTATCGCCAGGTTGCTGGGATAGGTTTCCTGCCATGTTGTAAGTGGCGCAGCGTATCAGCCCATCGGTCTTTGACAAGGTTGATACATTTATTATTTTAATCCAGTTTCGCAAGTTCAGGAGTTAATGGAAGGCCAAAAGCTCTAGCAGTACGCCCTGAACCAACGGTCACCGGCCGAAGGGAAAGGTAAAGGGCAGAAGCTCCTAGCCCAGGGCAACGCCCTGGGTACACAGGCAGTCGGCAATGCGCCCTGAAAGGGCAAAAGCTTTGTAATTGCCTGGTTCTTTGAAGCTTGCTGTTTTTTAAAAAAGCTTTTTCCCTTACAGGGCGACAGGGTTGCGTCTACAATAACCCAGGGCGATGCCCTGGACTAGGAGTTTCTGCCCTTTACCTTTCCCTTCGGCCGGTGACCGTTGGTTCAGGGCGTGTGGGGCTTACTTACGAAAGTTTAGTTAAAATTGTGAACGAAAAAATTTATTATATATGGAAATTGTTGTAGAAAGAATCGCAAAGAAGGAGACTTATACCATTGGCCGACTTTATCTGTTGGCTGATGGTGATGAACTCCCACATCTGGCTCCATCGTCTGATGAATCGCATCCAGGCGGCGGAGAATCAGGGAGAAGGTATCTGGATTACTATCATTTAAAAAATGCAGTGCGCTGCAAAAAAATATCTAAAACTAGGAAAATTTGCAGTGCGCTGCATTTTCTATTTCAATCCTCATTCTTTCCGGGTTGAACCGGATGCCGTCGCGATTGATGAATCTCGAGAGGGAACCATCGGTGGCAAGCGATTTCGGAGTGCCGACGGAGAGACGGTTCTGCTCCATCAACCAGAGATTGTCGGAGAGCTGCAGCGCCAGCTCTACATCGTGAGTGGAGAGCAGGATTGCCTTGTGCTGCTCGTGTGCCAGGCGGCGGAGCATCTGAAGGGTTTCTACCTTGCTGGGGAAATCGAGGAAGGCGGTAGGCTCGTCGAGAATGATGATGCGGGTCTGCTGGGCAAGCGCCTTGGCTATCATCGTCTTCTGGCGCTCGCCATCGCTCAGCTCGGAGATGTTGCGCTGAGCGAGGTGGGGGATGCCGACCTGATGGATGGCTTCATCTACTATCTGCTGATCTGCCGGAGTAAGGGTGCCCCAGAAATTGGTGTAGGGAGACCTGCCGATGCCTACAATCTCCTTGACAGACAGCTGGGGAACATCGATGCGGGAGGTGAGAACCACGCCAATCTGACGGGCTAGCTGCTGCGCCGGATAAGTGGAAAGGGGCCGATTCTGAAGGAGGATTTCGCCATCCAGGGCTGGCTGGAAACCGCAAAGGGTTCTGAGCAGGGTGGATTTGCCCACTCCGTTGGCGCCGATGAGGCAGGTGAGCTCGCCCGGATGCAGGGAGGCAGAAACAGCAGAGGCTATCACCCGGAGCTGATGCTTCGGACGATAGCCAATGCTTAGATTCTTGAATGTAATGCAGGATTCCATCAAAAATATTTTTCCTTGTTGTTTTCGGACCTGTGATTCCTGGAATGCAGGAATTACTTAGCTGCCAAAACCTCAACCTCTACGAGTGCGCCCTTAGGCAACTTCTCTACGGCTACGGCTGAGCGAGCTGGATATGGCTGGCTGAAGAACTCGGCATAAACCTCGTTCATGGCAGCGAAATCGTCCATGCTGTTCAGATAAACGGTAGTCTTAACCACATGAGAAAGATCGGTGCCGGCTGCCTTCAGGATGTTCTGGGCATTGGTGAGGCTCTGACGAGTCTGCTCCTTGATGCCACCCTCTACGAAGTTGCCTGTTGCAGGGTCGATAGGAATCTGACCTGATGCAAATACGAAACCGTTTACTTCGATCGCCTGGCTATATGGACCGATAGCTGCAGGCGCATTGTCTGTATGAATTGCGTTCATGATAATTGATGTTTTATAATTAATAATTTACAATTTAACATTATATGATCCAGAGATGGAAGCCCTTCTGCTCCAGGGCACCCTTGATCTCCTTGACGTGTGCGGAGTCGCGGGTCTCCATCGTGAGTCGGAGCACGCAGGCATTCACCTTGTTGCGGTTGGCAGAACGGTCGTGATGAACTCCCGTGATGTTGCCGCCCAGGTTTGCAATGACGGAGGCTACCTCTACCAGCTCGCCCGGCTTGTCGTCCAGCTCCATCTCGATGGTGCAGAGACGTCCGCTCTTTACCAATCCACGGTTGATGACGCGGTTCAGGATGGTAACATCGATGTTACCGCCGCTTACCACGCAGATGGTCTTCTTGCCCTTCACCGGTACCTTGTTGTACATCACGGCAGCCACACTGGCTGCTCCGGCACCTTCTGCCACCATCTTCTCGCTCTCAAGGAGCTTCAGGATGGCTGCGCAGATCTCGTCCTCGCTTACGGTGACGATTTCATCCACATAGTTGGAGCAGGTTTCGAAGGTAATCTTTCCCGGTTCCTTCACGGCGATGCCGTCGGCTACGGTTGCCACAGATGGCAGCTTCTCCTGCTTGTGGTCGTGGAGGCTCTGAACCATGCTGGCTGCTCCCTCTGCCTGGACTCCATAGACCTTGACGTTAGGATTGAGCGACTTGATGGCGAAAGCGACTCCCGAAATCAGTCCGCCGCCGCCTACCGGTACTACCACAGCTTCTACATCAGGCAGCTGGTCGAGGATTTCCAGTCCGATGGTTCCCTGGCCGGCAATCACCTTCTCGTCATCGAAAGGATGCACGAAGGTATAGCCGTGCTCATCCTTCAGCTGCAACGCCTTCTGGTAAGCGTCATCATAGACGCCCGGAACCAGGCAGACCTCTGCACCCAGACGCTTGGTTGCCTCTACCTTGGAGATAGGGGCACCCTCGGGCAGACAGATGAGGCTCTTCACTCCCATGGCGGTAGCGCCGAGAGCCACACCCTGTGCGTGGTTGCCTGCCGAACAGGCAATCACACCCTTCTCTTTCTCTTCCTGAGAGAGTTGGGAAATCTTATAGTATGCACCTCGAATCTTGAACGACCCCGTCTTCTGGAGGCATTCCGGTTTCAGATAAACATCACTATCTGGGTTGATTCTCGGTGTGTGAACCAGCTCAGTTTTTCTAATCACGTGGCTCAGCACGAAGCGGGCCTTGTAGAAATCGTCAAGTTGTAACATAATCGTTGATATGCTTTAATTCTGTTATCCGTCAGGATGATAGTTCCTGAGTGATTTTTGACTGCAAAGGTACTCTAAAAGGAAGAAAACACAAAATATTTCAATTTAATTTTTGTTATTCCCCTCAAGTTTCCTTAGTGGTTGGAGTATGTATGTGGGGGCGATGGCCTGCTACATGCCGAAGTGCTCCAGTGCCGCAGCTACGCCATCTTCCTCATTCGAGAGGGTGATGTAGTCGGCATCGGCTCTTACTTCCGGGGCGGCATTCGCCATGACTACTCCCATGCCGGCAAGTTTCAGCATGCTCAGGTCGTTGTAGCCGTCGCCGAAGGCAATCATATCGGCAGGGGTAAGATTGATCTTCGCCAGGAGTTTTCTCAGCGACTGCGCCTTGTCGATTCCCTTAGGCACCAGTTCGAGGAAGAATGGGGCAGAGCGGAAGACATCCATCTTGTCGCCCACCATATCCAGCAGTTCCTGTTCAGCCTTGAGCATATCCGATGGGTCGCCTGTCATGAGGAGCTTGGTAGGATGAGGTTCCAGGGCATTGAGCAGATTCTCTACCTTGCGGATGTTCATCTTGTTGATGCGCGACTCCTCCTTCACATACTGATCGTCTGGCATTTCGGTGATGATTTCATTGCCGGCATAGCCCAGCAGGGCATGGTTCTTCTCTCTCGCGTACCTATATAATATAGGGATTACCTCATCTGGCAGAAACTGGGTGAAGAGTTTCTCGCCGGTCTGGGCGTTCACGATATTTCCACCATTATAGGAAAGAATGTAGCCCCCTCGCTTCTGCAGTTCCAGGCATTCAGCCACCGGCTCGATGCCGTAGGTAGGGCGACCGGATGCAAGGATGATGACGGCTCCCTCGCTGGCAGCCTTGAGGAGAGCTTCGCGGGTTTTGGGGGTGACCACCTTGTCGTGGTTGGTCAGGGTGCCATCCAGGTCGAGTGCGATGGCACGGTAAGGAATCTGTTTTGCTTTTTCCATTGTTCTATGTGATTCTTTGTTTTTTATGCGTGCAAAGATACAATAATATTCTGAAAAATGGGAAGTAAAGTGTATTTTTGCTAATTTTGTTCCCAAAAAGGTGGTCATTTGAACGAAATGACTCTGTTTTTATCAGTGCTAAATGGTTTTTGAACGATAAGTACCTATCTTTTATTGTTTGTTTTACACTATATTCGGAATCTTTTTGTATCTTTGCACCGCAAATCAAAGTAACAATAATAAATTTTAAACCTATCAATATGAAGAGATTTATTTCTGCAGTACTTCTCTCTGCCGCCGTGGTTATGCCTACGATGGCGCAGAAGCAGAAGACATTGGGCAATGGCTATCCATTCACTCAAGTACCATTCACCAGTGTGAAGATTTCACAGAACACCTTCTGGGGTGCCCGACTGAAGGCTGCCCGAGAGGTAACCGTGCCATTGGCTTTCAGCAAGTGCGAGAGCGAGCACCGTTACAAGAATTTCGAGATGGCTGCCTATACTTTGCAGCATCCTAACCATCCGGGCTTGGAGACCAAAGAGTGGGATGTAAGCAAGTTCATGGGCTTCTCTTTCGATGATACCGATGTTTATAAGACCATCGAGGGTGCCAGCTACATCCTCCAGACTTATCCTGACAAGAAGTTGAAGGCTTATATTGACAGCGTGCTCGATGTAGTAGCTGCAGCACAGGAGTCAGATGGCTATCTCTATACAGCCCGTACCATCAACCCGAAGCATCCACATCAGTGGTCGGGAAATAAGCGATGGGTCAAGGATGAGGATTTGAGCCACGAGCTTTACAACCTCGGTCACATGGTAGATGCAGCCTGCGCCCATTATCAGGCTACGGGTAGCACCAAGTTCCTGAACATCGCCAAGCGCTATGCCGATTGTGTGGTAAAGGAGGTTGGACCTAATCCAGGACAGGCTACCATCGTTCCAGGTCATCAGATTGCCGAGATGGCGTTGGCTCGTCTCTATACTTTGACCGGTGAGAAGAAGTATCTGGATGAGGCTAAGTATCTGCTCGATTATCGTGGCAAGACTCATATCCGCAACCCATATTCTCAGAGCCAGGCTCCTATTCTGGAGCAGAAAGAGGCGGTAGGTCATGCGGTGCGTGCCGGCTATATGTATGCCGGTATTGCCGATGTGGCTGCCCTGACCAAGGATTCTGCCTATATGAAGGTGATCGACCGCATTTTTGAAAACATCGTTGGCAAGAAATACTATCTTACAGGTGGAGTAGGTGCCCGCCATGCCGGTGAGGCATTTGGTGATAACTATGAGTTGCCAAACATGACTGCCTACAACGAGACCTGTGCAGCCATTTCTATGGTTTACCTCTTCGAACGCATGTTCCTGCTTCACGGAGAGAGCAAGTATATCGACTGCATGGAGCGTACCTTATATAATGGTGTCATCTCGGGTATGAGCATGGATGGTGGCAGATTCTTCTATCCTAACCCATTGTCAAGCGATGGCAAGTATAAGTTTAATGCCGATGGCAACACCACCCGCCAGCCTTGGTTTGGATGTGCCTGCTGCCCGAGTAACTTGTGCCGCTTCATCCCTTCTGTCCCAGGTTATCTCTATGGCGTGAAGGACAACAATATCTATGTGAATCTCTTTGCCGGCAATACATCTACCATCAAGGTGAATGGCAAGGATGTAGTTCTGGAGGAGACTACCGAGTATCCTTGGAACGGCGATATCAAAATTGCTGTGAAGAAGAGCGGTGTAAAGAATGCCAACCTCCTGGTTCGTATTCCTGGATGGGTTCGCAATCAGGTGGTGCCTAGCGATCTTTACAAGTATAGCGATGCCGAGAAGCCTGCTTATAGCGTAACCGTTAATGGCAAGGCTGTAGAGGCTGACCTCGATGCCAACAAGGGTTATCTCCCTGTCAAGAACATCAAGAAGGGCGATGTCATCCGCATCCACTTCGATATGCCGGTTCGTACAGTGGTTGCTAATGGCAAGGTTGCAGATGATAAGGGTAAGGTTGCCGTAGAGCGTGGACCATTGGTTTATTGCGCTGAGGCTGTGGATAATCAGAACGAGCCAGTGCTCCGTGCCGTTATGGCCAAGAAGCCTGCATTCTCGCTGGTAGATAACTACAGCATCGAGAACACAGAGACTAAGGGCGCTCCAGCCTTCTCAGTAAAGGCTATCCAGACCTCTTCTCAGGTGCTCGACCAGGCTGCTGATTGCACCGTTTCTGTCAAGAACCAGAAACTCACTCTGATTCCTTACTATGCCTGGAATCATCGTGGTGCCAACCAGATGAATGTCTGGTTCTATCAGAACTTGAATGTATTGGATAAGTAATAAGCAGTTTTATAAAATAAGAAAGCCTGGCAACCGTCATAGCCAGGCTTTCTTGTTAATATAGGTTAATCCCATTAAGAAAAACACTTCTTTTCCGTTTATGTTGTAGTTTTGAACAAATAAAACAAAAGAGAGCAAATGACAGAGAATGAATTCATCCATATCGTTCCGCAGTTGCGGCAGATAACCTTGCAGATCAGTCAAGGTTATGGTGTTGGCTGCGATGAGGCTGAGGATATCGCACAGGATGCGATGCTCAAACTCTGGGCCATCAAGGATGATATTCAGTCTGTTGCTCATGCCAAAGGTTCGATGGGTTGCATCGCCAAGCATCTTTGCATCGACTTCTTTCGCAAGCGGAAGATGATTTCGATAGATGCCCAGCCTTTCGATAAGTCGCCTAGCCACTATGCGCCGCCCGATGTGGAAGTGGAAAACTCGGAGAATGAGCTGTGGCTGCAAAAACGCCTCAAGGCGCTGCCCTCCAACCAATATCAGGTGCTTTATCTGCGACAGGTAGAGAAGAAAAGCTCTGAGGAAATAGCGCAAATCGTGGGCATCACCCCTGAATCTGTATCTGTCTTGCTTTCGAGGGCAAGAAAGCAGATGTTGCAGGAAATCAGAAAAAGATGTAGATAGCCCTTATATATAAATAGGTATAATCAATAAAGGAGGAAACTGGATATGAACGAAAAAGAAAAGGACATACGACTGTTGCTCGACCGGTTTATGGCTGGTGAGACTTCTCTGGAAGAGGAGGCTCTGCTAGGGGAGTGGTTTCGGCTGCATCCCGATGTGAGCGATGACTTGAAGGAATATCAGCTGATGTTTGGATATTTCGATGAGGGGATGCCTCTCGACTATGAGGCAGAGAATCATGTAGAAGATGCTCATCCGAAGACTAAGGCACGAATGCGTCGCCTATGGTTGCCGATAGGTATGGCTGCATCCATCGCCCTGCTCTTTGTGATTGCCATTCCTCGGATAGGTCAACAGACAGGGCATCGGGACGATTCGAAGATGGCTCAACTCGATGGCAGAACGACTCAGGAGGATGTTGATTCTGCTGTTGTCCACGAGGAGAAATCGACAGATGCCAATCTTTCTATGCCTGAAAAGATAAAAAAGTCGGGTGATTCCGTATTTCCCAAGACAAGGAAGCACAAGCCAGGGAAATATCGTCAGCATCTGTTTGCTCCTGCTCCTCCAAAGCTTTGGATAGCTCAGAATATTGCTACCGATTCTCTGTTGGCTGAGCCGGAAATGCTTGCCGATGCGCATCTCAGGGAGATGGAGGCACAGCAGAACGAAATGTTCTTCAAACTCTATCTCGTCGATGCTCTTCAGACCCAGTCGCTCAATGCCGAAATTGCCAGTGCCTCGTTCGAAAGCGAGGAGAATGTGCATGATGAGGACTATGTGAGTGGTGACCAAGAGGTTTATTAATAAGAAACAATTAAAAAGAAGAAGAATATGAAAACAACTTTTAAATTAGCATTTGTGGCTTGCCTGATGATGCTCTCTTCGGCTTGCCATGCCCAGAAGCCTATACCGAACATCGACCAGGCTTTTGATAAATTCGTACAGGATTTGTCGCAAGACGACCTCGTTACGTCTTCCACGATGAATACCTACAATATAGGTATGATGAAGGGATTTGAGTTCGCTATTCCTGAGAGAAAGCAGAAAATGGTGGATACCTTTCAAAAGGCTTTATTGAGCAATAGTCGCCTCGCTTATATCAGTTTTACCAAGAAAGCGGGCTCTCTCAGTCTTGAAACGAATCGGGTGGGGTATGGCAATGATAATTCCATGACTTACGAGTTTGGTACTCACAAGGACCGCAACTATAACCTGCAGTATTTCCGCGACAGCAAGGATTCTACCATGCGATATGTTTATGCCTTGGTATGGTATCAGGGAATGGATCGTTCGGTAAAGGGCAGTGTATATAAGTTCTACTCCAAGGATCCGCAAGCTTATAAGGTGTCATTATCTTATAAGATGAATGCTGTTCAAGGTTTGGATTCTCTTGTTTCCCTAGGCAGCATCAAGTATAACAGGAATCTGGCTCGCAGTTATGACTTGGAGATGACTCCGCCAAAGGATGCAGCAGAGTTTATGATGCAACTCAATACGCTCCGTGCTGCCTTTAAGAATGCCAGAGACCAATACCCTTATTTTGGAAATCAGGTGACTCGGCGTACCCTCCAGACGGGCATTGCCAACAAAATAGTCAAGCTTTGTAAGGGATACGGCAAGTTGCTGAATGCTGACGAGAAGAAATTCTGCGCCTCTTCGCTGAATAAGATGAAGAAGGATACAGACGATGATTATCTGCAGAGCCTTCTGGAACTGACTGCCAATTCTTTAAGGAAGTAGTAAGTTCTGGAGGTATAAACTGAGGAAAAAGTGAAACTCTCTCTCGTAAAATACCGCTTTACAGCGATATTTTCTCTAAGATTATCTTTTTCTAGACTTCGGTCTTGTTATTATTTCGTAACTTTGTACGCAAAAAGTAAACGATATGACTAAGAAATTGATAATGATAATAGGCTTGGTGCTTTCATCCGTGTTGATGAAAGCCCAGGCTTTTTTTGTGCCTTTCCCGAAGGCTGGTGACAAGTATTGGCAGAAGCAGGTGCCGGTGGCGATGCGCAACGACTATATCCGGTTGGGCAATCTCTATCAGAAGAAACCTTGGAATGCCATTCCTGCCGAAACTTTTGCCGAGTTCCGAACCAATGGTAACCGTACCCGATACGAGGAGGCTAGCTTTGGTATCAGAAAACAGTTTGTCTGTCTGGTGATGGCTGAGATTATGCAGGGCAGGGGACGGTTCCTGCCTTCCATCCGCAAGGGCTTACATTATTTTATAGAGAAGGAATCCTGGTGGGGAATCCCGGCGCATTATCCGAAAGACCATCCTGAAAAGGATATCCAGCCTGTGGATCTCTTCAATGCAGAGACGGCAGGCATGCTTGCCTGGACTCTCTATATGCTGGAAGATGAAATCAACAGGAAGGAAAAGGGACTCTGTGATCAGGTGAGAAGCGAGATAGATCGCCGATTCCTAAAGCCGGTATTGAATCAGCCGCAGGGGTGGAAGAACAATGCCAACAACTGGAATACCTGGATTACGAGCAACTGGTTACAGACTGTGCTCATCTGCGAGCAGGATGCCAAGCAGCGAGATGCGGCCTTCAAGGGAGTGCAGCAATGTCTGCGAACCTTTCTGAAGGGTTATCCCGATGATGGCGGTTGCGAGGAAGGCGTCAGCTATTGGGACTGTGCCGGAGCTTCGTTCTTCGAATCGCTCTATTTCATGCAGTTTGCCCCTAAGCAGGCGGTTCTGACATTGACTGATGCTCAGAAGAAAAAGGTGGAGAATATGGGTAGGTTCATCACTACGATGTATATCGACGATCTTACCTTCGTGAATTTCTCGGATGCCCAGGCTCAGAATGTTCCGAACATCAACATCCTCTTTCCTTATGGAGCCTATCTCCAGAACCTGCAGATGATGCAGTTGGCAGCTTATGTGGGCAAGAAATACCAATATACCCTCAAGCCTTCTACGCTCTTCCTGAAATCGGGCAACTATCCGAAACTGGGTAGGGAACTGATGCTCCTCTCCATGTTGCCGAAGTATCAGGCTACAGCTGCTGTGGAGCCAAAGACGGAAGATGCTTATCTGGTAAATTCCCAGATTATGGTGGCGAGCAACAAGAACTGGTTTGTGGCGGCGAAAGGCGGTAACAATGCCGAGAGCCATAACCATAACGACATCGGTAACTTCATCGTTTATCACAACAATCAGCCGGTGGTCATCGACCTGGGTCGTGATACCTATACCTCGAAATCATTCAGCAACCAGCGTTTTGAACTGATGAACTGCCGCTCGGCTTATCACAATGTTCCCATCATCAATGGCTTGGAGCAGAAGGATGGCAGGAAATATCGTGCCGAGAAAGTGAGCCATCGCTTTGCCGATGGTGTTTCTTCCTTGTCGTTGAATCTCGAAAAGGCTTATACCGAAGGAGCGCATGTGGAGAAATGGCAGCGTAATATCGCCCTGGACAGAGAATATAACTGGGTAGAAGTAACCGAACAGTACAAGCTCGATTCCCTGCAGATAGAGAAAGATAGATTGAACGGTCAGGTCTTCGATAACCAGATTATCCTGATGGCGTATGGCAAGCCAGTGGTTCAGAAGGCTGGCAGAATCCTCCTTCAGGGCGGTATGGTTCGTCTGGAATATGATGCGCAGTATCTTTCGGCATCCGTAGAAAAGGTGCAGATGACGGATGGCATCATGAAGACACAGTGGAAGGATAACATCTATCGCATCATTCTGCGACTGAACGATAACTATCCGATGGCAAAAGTGAAATATCGGTTTGTAGAAACGAGGTAAGAATAAAGCCTTCTATCGTCAGTTTGCCGTTGCAATCGATGATAGAAGGCTTCTTATTTAATAACTAAAAATTAATCCCATTCAGGATTCTGCTTCAAGACACCCTGTGACAAGTCGATTTCCTTCAGAGGAATAGCCCAGAGGTAATCGCGGTTAGGATTGAACTTGCGAGTCTCTATCAGAATCTTCTTTCCGTCAGGATCGATGCCATATACAGGCTTGGTAACATCCTTCTCCGTAGTTCTGTAGCTGCGGGTGTCGAAGAGATGGATTCCCTCGAATGCCAATTCCAGACGGCGCTCCAGGCGGATGGCATCGCGCATCTGATCCTTGCTGAGACCCTCTTCCAAACCAGGAAGGTTCACACGCTTGCGAATCTGGTTCACTGCATCATAAACCTTGGCATCCGGAGCTGAAAGGTTCTCATTGCGAGCCTCGGCATAAGTGAGCAGCACCTCAGCATAGCGGATGTAGATGAAGTTGGTCCAGTCGTAATTCTGGATTCCATAGTTGTCTGGATTGATGTACTTGCGCATGCTGTATCCGGTACGGGTATGGCTACCGTCACCCATATACTTATTATTAAAGGTCATCGGACCGCAGGTGGTTCCTGGCCAGAAAATAGAGTAAGCCAATCGTGGATCGCGGTTCTCGAATGGCTTGGCTGGGTTGTAGAGTGGAGACTCTGCGATAGACTTACCATCGGTACATGGATAAGCATCCACCATATCCTGTGTAGGAGACAAAGCCTCCCAACCACCAAAGTCAACTGGTGAGAAGAACAGGCCGATTACGCTACCCTCGTTGCCATTCTTAGGATTCTCGACATACTCGCGGTCGAAGAGAATCTCGTTGCAGGTTTCTGCTACAGGCTGGAACAGGTCGCCGTAGTTAGGGTACAGACCAAACTTGCCGGTCTGCATCACCTGCTCAGCTGCAGCTTCAGCCACATCGTACTTGTGGTTGTAGAAAGCCATACGGGCCTTCAGGGCGTAGCAAGCACCGGCACTAGCCTTACCATGGTCGGCTGCAGTACGGATTTCTGGCAGATTAGGAGCCGCCTTATCCAGCAGCTTCACCACGTAATCGTAGGTCTCATCTGCAGAACTGCGGGCTGGAAGAGGCTCGTTCAACTGCAGCGGATGATCCAGGATAGGCACGCCACCCATATACTTCCACAGGTTGTGGTAAGCGAAAGCCTCAAGGAACTGCACCTCGGCAGTAAGCTGTGCCTTTGCCTTCTCGTTCATGGAAACTTCTCCGATGTGCTCGTAGAAAATCTGGCAGCGGCGGATGGTTTCATAAGCTGCCTGCCAGAGCTGCAGGAAGTGAGGGTTGCTGGATACGGCTGTACCCGCAGACAACACACCCTGCTCGGCACCCACATGCACTGGGATGGCATTGTCGGTATAGCAGTCGGTCATAATCGTATGGTTCTCAGGCTCTATCAGATAGAGGTAGATACCTGTTGCATATTTGGTTGCATCATCTGCAGTCTTCCAGAAAGATACGTCAGACAGCTGGTCTTTTGGGTTTCTCTCCAGGAAGCTATCGTTGCAAGAACTCAATCCCAGACCGCAGGCAAGGATCAGTCCACTCAAAAAATGATATTTCAATTTCATAATCTACTCGTTTTTAAAAGGTTACATTAACTCCGAATGAATAATTTCTTGTAAGAGGATAGTAGTTACCTGATACTGCCTCTGGATCTACGCCGTCGAAGCTGGTGATGGTAAACAGGTTGTCGATACTACTGTATATTCTCAATCGGCTAATGCCATATTTAGATGTCAGCTGCTTAGGAAGGGTATAACCCACCTGCAGGTTTCTCAACTTGGCATAAGATGCATCCTGTACCCAGAAGCTGGAAGTTACTCGGTTCTGAGAATCCTTCATAGACAAGCGTGGGTAAGAGGCATTCGGATTAGGATTGCTCTCGGTCCAGCGGTCCATGTGAATCTCGTTCACCTTACCGCCATTGTAGAATGCATATCTGATTTCTGCCACTGGCATACCCTTTACGTCAGCTGCACCCTGGAGTAAGGCACTCATATCGAAGTCCTTGTACTGAACAGAGAAGTTCAGACCGAAGTTGATCTTAGGGAAGTAAGAACCCAATACCTTACGGTCGCGGCTATCTACTGTGCCGGAACCATCCAGGTCGCAATACTTCAAATCACCTGGCTTTGGAGTACCTGTAGCCTGAGGAACATGAGCCTTTACGTCAGCTTCATCCTTGAAGATGCCATCGCATACGTAGCCATAGTAAGCCCACAATGGGTCGCCTACCGACTGTCCTGGAGTGTCACCACCCTTCAGGTCGAGAATCTTGGTAGATACACGGCTGAAGTTAGCGCCTACATTGTAGGTCCAGTCGCCGATACGGTTGTTATGACCTACCTGCACCTCGAAACCGGAGTTGCGAACCTTTCCGGCATTCTGCATAGGAGCACCTACACCCAAGGTATAAGGGATAGGAAGCTTCAGGAGGATGTCGCGGGTTTCTTTATGGAAATAGTCGAAGCCGAAGGTCAGCTTGTTGCCCAGGAAGGTAGCATCGATACCGATGTCATACTGGCTGGTCTTCTCCCAGGTCAGGTCTCGGTTAGCCATAGTGCTGGCGATGGAAATACCTGGATACAGGGTGTTGCCGAAGCTGTAGTCGTAACCATACTCGTAGGTGGTCTGGTAAGGATAGTTAGAACTAACTGTGTCCTGGTTACCCAGGAGACCCCATGAACCGCGGAGTTTCAGGTTATCTACCCAAGAAACATTAAACCAGGATTCCTCTGAGATTCTCCATCCTACAGAGAATGATGGGAAGGCACCGAAGCGCTTGTTCTTTGGGAAACGGGAAGTTCCGTCATAGCGAAGGTTTGCCTCGAACAGGTAACGGTCATCGTATGAATAGTTCAGACGGCCGAATACGGAACGCAGAGAGTATTCTGTCTCTGTACCGTAAGTGGTCTGAGTAGTCACTTCACCGGCATTGATCTGGTCGAGTGTATTTGAGTTAGGCAGGTTCTTTCGTGATGCCTGCAGATAGCGCATCTGGTTGTAAATCTGAGAGTAACCCAGCAATGCGCCTACGGTATGCTTGCCGAAGGTCTTGTTGTAGTCCAGGTATGCCTGGAGGTTCAGTTCCACCTTCTTGGCGTCATACTCTGTCAGCTGGTTCTGGGTTGTCTTGACAGGAGTATCAGAATCTGCTGTGTAGAAACTCTGGGTATATAAATGGGTAGGATTATCCAGCAGGTTGAATGTGGTGGCAGCAATACCACGCAACTTCAAGCCGTCGATGATGTCGAGATCCATTCCCAGGCTACCCTGGAAGTTGTTGTTGATCTGCTTGCTGGTTCCGCCGTTTCGGGCAGAAGCTACAGAGTTATGCTCGTTCTTGAACAGGGCGTAGTTGCCGTTCTTGAACTGGATAGGAGTAACCGGAGTCTCGCGGAATGCGTAGTGCATCAGGTTGTCGATGCCTTCTGCTGGAGCAGTCATTACGCTGCGATATACTGCCATGTTGGTAGTAACCTTCAGGCGCTTGTTGATGTAAGCCTCCAGGTTGGCACGTACATTGAACTTGTTGTAGTTGGTATTCTCTATCAAACCGTCCTTGTCGTGGTAGTTGATAGCCAGAGAGTAGGTAATCTTGTCGCTACCGCCCTTGATGCTCAGGTGATGGTTGTGGAAGAGGCCGTTCTCGCTCAGCAAGGTACCCAACCAGTCGGAGTTGGCATAATGATCCGGGTCAGAACCATCCTTGAATTTCTTCAGGGCATCCTGACTGTAAGGCTCGTTCAATCCGTCGTTTCTGTATGCTTCGTTCATCAGGGTTGCATAGTCGTAAGAATCGAGGAACTTAGGCATTCGGGTTGCACTCTGCCAACCTACGTATCCGTCGTAGGAAACGATGGCTCTGCCACGTGAACCCTTCTTGGTGGTAATCAGAATCACACCGTTTGCCGCACGCACACCATAGATGGCAGAAGCCGCAGCATCCTTCAGGATAGAGATGTTCTCGATATCGTTAGGATCCACGCTGCTCATGGTAGATTCCACACCGTCGATGACAACCATTGCACTGGCGTTACCCATGGTTCCGAGACCACGTACACGCAGCAGACCGCTGTCAGCACCCGGCTGACCGCTGTTCTGGATAACGGTAACACCCGGCATCTGACCAGCCAGCATGTTGGTTACGTTGGCGCTGGTACGGTTGACCAGCTTATCTGATGAAATGGTGGCAATGGCACCTGTGAGGTTTACTTTCTTCTGAGTACCATAACCTACAACTACGATTTCTTCGATAGCTTCGGTATCTTCCTTCAGTTCGATGTTGTACTCATTGGTAGAGCCTACGGTTACGAAGATGTCTTTGAAACCGATATAGGAAATCTTGAGTTTTACACCCGGACGTGCATTCAGAGTGAAATGACCGTCCAGATCGGTGATGGCAGCATTGGTTGTACCCACTTCGAGCACGGTTGCACCAATCACAGGCACACCATGGCTATCGGTTATGGTACCCGAAATCTGCTTGCCTTTCTGCTGGGTAGCCAGTTCAGTTGCAGTAGATGCGTTTGAAGGCATAGGAAAAGCGATTCCACCCAAAAAGAACATACACGCACACAGAGAATAGCTTCTGAGAAGCCTTAAATTCTCCTTCTGTTTTTTCTTCTCGTTCTTCATATCATAAAGTTTAGAGTTTTTAGAGCCCCTTTTTATTAGGACTGCAAAATTGTTATATTATAGATAGGTAAAATTTGAACCAGTGAGGGCTGATCATACCAAGTCGTTTAGAGATGTAGGTCTGTCCTTCGTGGTTTTAAATTACGTTTAAGTGGGCGCAAATATACACAAAACTTTCGTTCTTTTTGCATTTTTATGTAGAAAATGTCTTTGAATAGGCAATATTTAACGTTTGGTAACATAAAAGTGTCTTTCTCAATTACTCTTTCCTCATTCATCGTAACAATAGTCAAATTAGAGCATTTGAGTTCTCCCACATCATATTGGGTATTACGTGTAAGGTAAGGACGGGAAAGCAGAATATCCCGTTCCTTTTTCTGGTTATTGATAATTGTTCTCATTTCGCTTCTGATGAATTGATTAAACCGAGGCAAAAATATTCAATATATCATTTGTATTGAATAAAAAAGTACTGATTTTATTCAATACGATGGATAAAATGAATAAAATCAGTACTTTTGTTCCTCATCTTTCAGTTATATATATTAGTTAAATAGCCTTCTTTTTACACCATCTACAATTGATTCTTCACCAACTCGTAATAATAACCCTTCTTTGCCAGCAGCTCCTGATGAGTTCCACACTCCACTATTACTCCATGCCGCATTACCAATATCTGGTCGGCATTCTTTACGGTGCTCAGGCGATGCGCTGCCACAACCACGGTTCTTCCATGGTAAAATTCATACAGATGGTGCATTATTTCCGATTCATTGGTTGTATCAAGGGCATTGGTTGCCTCATCGAAAAAGATATACTCCGGATTCTTATAAATGGCACGGGCTATAAGTAAGCGTTGACGCTGACCTTGACTCACACCATTACCCTCCATACCTATTTTCGTATGATAACCCAGAGGCAACGTGCGGATAAAACCATCTATATTAGCCATCTTTGCCGCCTGATAAAGTCGAGTTTCATCCAGAGAATCGCTGTCAAGGGCAATATTGTGGGCAAAAGTATCACTGAAGATGAAACTCTCCTGCATCACAGATCCTGTCACGCGGCGCCAAAAATGAGGATTTATGGAAGTCAGCGGCAAATTACCCACCTTGATGCTTCCATGGTTAGGCTGATAAAAACCCTGCAGGAGCTTGATAAGCGTGGTCTTGCCACAGCCGCTCTCCCCCACAATCGCCGTCACCTTACGTTCTGGTATTTCCAGGCTGACGTCATTGAGGGCATAGTTACGCTCAGCCCCATCATAGCTGAAAGTAACGTGCTCTACACGGATGGTCCTGTTCTCAGGCAGTTCGGTAACCTTGTCATCAAGGTCAGTATCCTCATCGGGCTGTGAATGAATCTCATTCAGTCGCTCCAGGCTGATTTTGGCATCCTGGACAGACTGGATGAAGCTGATGAAGTCGTTGATAGGAGCGGAAAGCTGACCGATGATATAGGTGAGAGACATCATCATACCCAGCGTCATATCGCCATGAATGACGTTACGGGCTGCAATGAACGTAATGAGAATATTGGTGGACTGGCTGAAGAAAACAAATGTGGTCTATTCGCTCTGTACCTATTCCCAAATTTTTCGAATTTCCACGAGTGTCAATAGAAAAACAATTAATCGGTCATTTACTCTGAATGGTATAGCCTCGCTATAAAAATCCAAAGGTCTATTCATATAGATACTATTAAACAGACTCACGATAAACCGTCTACAAAGGTCTTTCTCCACTCCATCGCTTAATAGTTTATACCTAAAAGTCTCGAAAGCCAAGACATCAATTAACGGAGCTATCTCTTTCCCTTGTAAGTCCATATCCATGGCCTTTACGACCATTTTATATATATACGCATCTATATCTGCCAGTAGGTTCCCCGAAGAATCGGTTATATAACCATTTCTAACCAAGTATGAGATGCCTAGCCAGATACCCATCAAGCCATTCTTAAGTCTATGTTCTTGAGGGTTGGGATTTTCGTAGCGACTTGTACAAAAAGCTCTTTTCCTGTCTGAAACATTTCACTCTTTTCATCATGATTGCTCATCACAAAGAAGTAAATGCTCGCTCCCAACTTGCCTTGCAGTAGCCCCAACTTATTATCGCTGAGGGCTACTGCCTTTAATTTTGCATCAATATCCATTACCTTATTATTTTTCTGCATCAACATTGAAAGAATTTTGTCTCATTCTCACTTGCTTACCGCCATGCAAGAACATTTTAACTCCCAATACCACGTATGGACCGTAAGTACTATTTCTAGAAGAATTTGTCACATTTGTAAAATAGGGCAAATGATAGTCATAGCCAATCTTGCGTTTTCCTATGGTGGCTGGCATAGTTGCAGTCAGAGTCCCCTCAATTTTACCATTTGAAAACAATCTATTCAATACTATTTTAGCATATCCAAGCTGCTTCGTATACTTACCTTGCAAAGTAGGGGTTGTAGTATAATTCAAATCGTAAGATGCTTGCACATTCAATTTTAAAGGGCTAATTTTATACCTGGCTTGCATATACATCATCCAAATATCACCTTTGCGTTTGATACCATCCTCATCAGATGCGACATCATGAATATAAGAAAGGTTCACTCCAAGATTACAATCTTTGAAAAGTTTGTAATTTCCTGCCAATCTGAACATCATTCGATGCCAATCTGCATTTTTAAAACTTTCTTTTACCATACCTGTTGGCAACAATGAATAATAAGGCAATTCATTCATGTCTTTATTGTAAAAAGTCATAAAAAGAATGTCAAACAGTTTATCTATACTCATGGTCGCATCCACATAAGTCAATTTTGAAGATTTCAACAGCGGATTTCCACCATGAATCATCTTTGAATCTATTTGGTATTCCGTAGCAGTTAATTGATCCAAATTAGGATACATTGCTGAAATGTGGAAATTACTTCTGATAGTTACGATACGCCAAGGCTTGTAGAACAAACGTCCCATAGGGCTCCAGGAATAATTTGCCATATGCCCGACATTATTATTATCAGAATTACCAAGCCAAAGAGCACCGCCGCTTACAAAGAAACTGCCCACAGGATGCCAAGTAAGCATCGCCAACATAAAATGTCGGGTATTCTTAGACCAATAGCTTAACTCGTCAGTATTTCTATCCGTATCATTATATTTTCTCCACGCAAAATTATAGTCTGCATAAAAATCGAAGTGTTTGGATAATGCTCTACTGATGCTCAGATCATAAAACACATAATTTTTATCACCCAACGTTGGGGTTTCACTCAAGTTGGAATTACTCCAATAAGTTCTTTTTTCCCTAACATTATAATAGTCGTAAGTCAAATCACTGCTGAC